>JAGQPO010000852.1 GCA_020426665.1 Planctomycetales bacterium | reverse complement strand
GTCGGAACGTCGGTAGCCAGCAACAGGCGATTCTCAAGTGCTTCGACCATTTGTCGGCGGAATACGTGGCGTTTTGAACGGGTCGACGAACGACGCGATCGGCTACGGTCAAACCACTTTTTTTTGCTCATCTGAGAACTCGCCGCCAAACGGACTTCATGGGGGTGTGCAACTGCCGGAGGCTCGAGGACTGAATTTCGCTTCCGCACGACCGCCGTCGGCGTCCGTACAAATCCACTCGGCTACGGTGGGGCCCCGGGGAAGGCCCTCGAGCGTCTCGCAGGGATCAAAACGAAACGGTGCCTGAAGTCACCAATTAATTGAAAAAATTCCGAAATCGGTCCTGCCCCCGCGACCCGCGACAAGTCTTGGCATATCGACCGCACCGCATCAAAAAGTCCGACTGCTCGCTCGTCTGGTAGACTACCGTTGGCTGAATAAGTCCCGTTTCGACTGAGAAATTGAAGAATTCGCACCCAGGTCCGACGACCGGTTTGGCGGAAGCTGTCTGGTTCACCCGTATCTTGGTTATTGAGGTGGGCCGGCGCACAATTAAGATGGAGCGGGTAATGAATCACTCGCTTGACACGCGGCACCTGAATGGACCAGGCAGAAAAATCACCCTCTGTTGCGGCAGAACAATTAGAGTTTCGAACGACTCGCTGGAGCTTGATCTTGCACGCTGGAGACGTGCGCTCAGGTGAAGCCGCCGAAGCCGTCAAGCACCTTTGCGAAACCTACTGGTATCCGCTGTATGCTTACGTCCGTCGTCGCGGCATCGACGCGGATCGAGCGAGCGATATCACCCAAGGCTTCTTTGCGCAGTTTCTCTCTGGATCCAACATCCAGAATGCCCATCCCGATAAAGGCCGACTCAGGGCATTTCTGTTGGCGTCCATCAAGAACTACCTGAAGAATGAATGGCGTGGCGCGATGAGAACTCACAACGCCGTGGCGGAATTGCACGAGTCATTTCGATTGATGACGAGGAATTTGAGCGTCGTTTTCAAGATCGTCTGGCGGTCGAAAGCGACGCCGAACGCCAATTCGAGAAAGAGTGGGTCGAAGCCCTGTTGGGACGGGTTTTGAGAGATCTGAGGCATGACTACGAAATGGCCGGAAAGCTGGAACTGTATCATGCTCTGCATCCCTTTCTGACGGCAAGCCAGGACCGAATTCCGCTCGCTGAACTTGCTGCCAGTCTGGGACTCAGTTTGTCCGCCGTCAAAATGTCCGTTCACAGAATACGCAAACAGTACGCAAAACGCGTGCGTCAGGAGGTAGCGGCCACCGTCGATTCACCCGCGGAAGTGGACGGCGAATTGGCCAAGATGATTGCGGTGCTGCAATGTTAGTGCTTTGTCCAAATCAAATTTTAGGGTTGGGAACGTAGCGGAAGTCGACAAGACTTTCGTGAACTGCCGGGCGAATCGAAACTCTTGATGAGTTCCGCTACCCCATCATCAAACGTTGACGAACCACTAGGAAATGATTCCAAGTTTTCTTTGTGTTTCCTTGTGACTTTCCTTAAAAGGTTGTGTTGTATCAGGTTGGGCGGCCGAACGCTTCTAATCGTGTGAGCTTTTCCACTGATCGTGAATATGGACGGCAATCAATCTCGCTGCATTCGCTGTGGACAACCGCTCGACACCTCGGTCGCTGGAGATCAGTGCCTCGTGTGTTTGTTGCGTGTGGCCGCCGAAGACGACTCCTTTGACGACTCCTTCGCTGAACCTGAGATCGAGCAACAAGGCGCACCTCGACACATCGGCGACTACGAATTGGAATCGGAAATTGCCCGCGGCGGAATGGGGGCCGTCTTTCGCGCGCGCCAAGTCAGCTTGAATCGAACGGTCGCGATCAAGATGATGATCGCGGGCCAACTGGCGACTCCTGATTTGGTGCGACGTTTCCAAACAGAGGCCGAAGCGGCGGCAATGTTGGATCACCCCAATATCGTGCCCATCTACGAAGTCGGTGAAGCGGAAACACTGCACTTCTACAGCATGAAGCTGATCGAGGGTGAAAACCTTTCGGAATGCTCCGACTCATTGTCGCTAAGCCGTCCGCTGACGCCTGCCCAAGTGCGTGAACGCGAGCGACGTATCGCCGGCCTGATGATAAAAGTTGCCAACGCGCTCTCTTATGCGCATGGCCGTGGTGTGCTGCATCGTGACATCAAGCCCAGCAATATCCTGATTGATGCCGGTGGCGAACCACATTTGACCGATTTTGGCTTGGCCAAGTTGTCGGAAAACGTCGGTAGTCGATTGACCATGACTTCGTCGGTCATGGGCAGTCCCAGTTATATGTCACCCGAACAGGCTGTCGGCGACACACACGGGATTACCACGCAGGCGGACATCTATTCCTTCGGCGCAGTTCTGTACGAATTATTGACGGGACGTCCGCCGTTCACCGGAAAGACAGCGATCGAGACGATTCGCCAAGTCGTCGACCAAACTCCACCGAAACCTCGCAGTCTTAACAGCAAAATCCATCCCGACCTTGAAACGATCGCGATGCGTTGCCTGGAAAAGGTACCCCATCAACGCTACGCCTCGGCGGCGGATGTCGGACTGGAATTGCGACGTTTCGTCAAGGGCGAATCGATCGTCGCTCGACCGGTTGGTCCCATGCAAGAGCTTTGGCGGTGGGCAAATCGCAATCGGCGTGTTGCGGCTACGGCTGCTCTGCTACTGCTGGCGCTGCTGATCGGGACCGCAGGAATCGCCTGGCAATCACGCCGCGCAACCATCGCAAACGAAGAACTCTCGAAAACGGTTTCCTACTTGCAATGGACGCGTCTGACCGACGTCGTGCAACGCGGTGAAATCCGTGAAGCGGTCGCACACTTGGCTGCCATCTTGCGACGTGATCCGTCGAACCGTCAGGCCGCTAGTTATGCCATGTCGATCCTGGATCAGTCTCGCTATCACGTACCTGCTGGAGCTCATATCGCTCATCCGGATGACGCGGTGATCACGGTCGCTCAGTTCTCATCGGACGAAAAGCTCCTGGCGACCGGTTCGGCGGATCGCTCCGTACGGATTTGGAATTGCGACGACAGTACGCTCGCGATCACTCCGATCGTGCTGAACTCCAAAATCGAAAACCTTTCGTTCAACCATGATGGAACATTGCTGGCCGTATCAACGTCCGGCAAGAAACTAAGCGTCAGAAGGGTTCGAGATGGCGCCGAAGTCTTTGCAGAATCTTACGAAGATCCGGTCTCGAATCTCAGCTTCGCACGACAGTCGCAAGAGCTGGTGTATTCCGTTGGGTCAACACTTTGGCTCTGGCGACCAGACTCCGATCCGGCCATACGCAAGTCCGCACTCAAGAAACGCATCCAATCGGTGTCATTGTCAGATGACGGATCTCGCGCCGCAACACTTTTCGCTGACCGTACCCTGAGCGTTTGGGAAACGGATTCCGGGACCGAATTGTTCCAGGAAAACAAATTTAGCGTTCTTGATGCCGTCATCAGCGGGGACGGGAAACGGATCGCGGCAAGCGAAAAAGACTTCGGATCGCTTGTCATTTGGGACATCGAATCTGGTCAGGAGATTTGCAGTACCAACACCTCATTCGGAGATGTGAATGAACTGACTTTTGTCGCCAATGATCGTCGAATCGTCGTTGCGTCGACGACACACCATTGGTCCGCTACCTACGATTGCTTGACCGGTCAGCAATGTGGACCGCTGATGAAACATCAAACGAGGGTCAATGTGGTCGAGCCCTTTGCCGCCGGTCAGTCCGTGATGACGCTTTCAAAAAAGAATGAGCTTCGTTTTTGGAATGTCGAAACGGGCGAGCCGTACGCGGAACCGGTGACATTACCCGGCGGCATTATCCACGCTGGAGTATCACGATCGGGCAACATCATCTGGACTGGCGTGACCGATTTGCGCGACAGCATTGACATCCGTTCGGTTCAAATTTGGCGTTTGCACAATCCAAGAGTGCCACCCGATCTTTCACAGAGCCCCGAAAGATTCTTGTCGGCTGCGGCCGCCGCCTCGTCCGATGGACGTTGGGTGGTTTCCTGCATCGGACGTCGAGGCAATTCCGGAAAAGGCGTACAGGCCGAATTGACATTTGTCGAAGCACCAACCGGGCGCGCCGTGCGATCTCCATTTGTGCTCGATTCCGACGCGCTGGCATGCACCTTCACGCCCGACAACCAGAAATTGGTAACGGTAACCGTGAAAGGCCAAATCACGGTCTTCTCGGTTCCTGATTTTCAGCCGATTCTTGGCCCGTTCGATTCAGGACATCCGATCCAACCATCTCGACTGTCGCCCGATGGCCGCTACCTGGCGACCGGCTCGCGAGACGGCTTGGTAACCGTTTGGGATTTGAACACACTCCAGCCCGTCTGGAAACAACAACACTCAAAAGCTCGACTGAACGACTTGTGCTTTTCCAAAGATAGCCGCATTCTCACGAGCTGTTCCAATGACGGCACCGGAAAGGTCTGGGACACGTCATCCGGATCCCTGGTGTCTGAGCTAGTGGGCCATCAGGATCGCATCTACCACATCCGAATCGATTCGACGCAGCAGTTGATCGCTACCGGTGGTGATGACAACGACGTCATCGTATGGGAACTCCAGTCGGGCAAGACTCTGTTTCGATTGCCCCAAGTGGATCGCATCTATTCGATCGCGTTCCATCCAACACAAGACATCCTTGCTGTCGCATCACGCGACGGTCGCTGTCAACTTTTTAGCGCAAAGACAGGAGAGCCGATTGGCCGCCCAATGGTCTTTGGACAAGTCGTTTACGACATGCAGTTCAGCTCCGATGGCTCGCGACTCCTGTGCGCGGGTCAAAGCGGCTTTCAGCTGTGGAATCCAAGCGTCCAGCGGCCACTGACGGTACTGCACCGACAACTCGGCCAATATGCCTCCGGCGTCGACGCCGACGGTCTCCGCGCCAGGTTTATCCAGAATGACAACGCCGTCTTGTGTGGGGCGTTACGCTACAGCAGTCGAATTTGGAGCCTCAAGAAACTCCAGGGAAGCGTCCCCAATTGGTTTCCTGATCTACTCGAATCGATTGTGATGCAGAGAATCAATTTAGAAACGGAAGTTCTCGAACTGGTTGAATTTGATTTCCAGGCCAAAACCGAACAGAGAATTCTCAGCCAAAAACGCTCCGACTATGTCGCCTGGTGCGAGCAGTGGTTCGCTGATTCGTCGATATCAAATCACAGCGTCTCGATAGACGACAGCGAACGCACGCATAATGAGTTAGATTGATTTGTCCAATGCCGTAGACATACGGTGACCTAGACATACAGTACGCGGCAGACACGATAACCATCAATCGCTGGCTTCAGGATCACATCGAAACATCGAATTGAATTTCGATTGATTCAATTTGTCACGTCATGCCTGCTCCGCAGGCAAACCGCATCACAGCGTCAGTTCAAGTCTGATCTTTTGTCCTGGCTGACAAGCTTCATGATTTGCTGGTCGGTCCGATCTTTGGCTAGTTTGATCGGGTCCGTTCCGGTACGCCTGTAGTGCGTCAAAAAGAATTCTATGTCCTGTTGCACCATTGTTCGCACGTAGTTGTCGATCCACTCGTGGCTGACGTTGACGTATCGGTTCACGCCGTTGACTCCATCGTCGAACTCAACATCTTCGGCACCGACGAATCCATACGCGGCATTGGCGCGATAGTTGATCAGGTTCTCCACATCATCGTAGATCCTGTAATCGAAGATGTCCGAGTCGCTTTCGGGATCCAACGTAATCAACAAATCGAAGTTGGCGCAAAAGTCACGATTCGCAGCAATCAGGTTGGCACCGCCCATGCTGTGGCCCGCACCAATCAGGATGCCTTTGGGGACCTTTCGACGGAAGCTACGGATCGTTTGGGCAATGTCCTCCGGGACGCTTGGCAGGTTCGATCCCTGATAGTTCACCACCTGAAATTTCAGATACAAACCATTCGCGATCCGCACTTTTTTTCCGGTATCAAAAATCCTCCGCAGCCGTTTGGTGAATGAAGTGATTGGCACATCATCTTCGTCGCCGGGAGGAATAACATTGCTGGGTGGCCGTTTTAGACTCTTTCCCTCGACCATGATAATCAACACGTCGATGCCGGGTTCGATTTCTGCGGCGGTACCACCATCAAGTTTGCAGAACTGTGCCTTCAACGCCGCGTCATCTTCTTCGGTCCAAGTTTCCGCTTCAAATTCTTCGTCGGTCACCCCATCGACGTGAAAGTCCGGCAATTCTTCTTCATCCTCGTCGTCTTCGCCGACCGGTCCTGGGACGCTCGCTGCGGTCATGCATCCACCATTGGGACACAGGTATCCAAAACTTAAACGGTAGAATCCAAACATGGCAATCAATTTATTTCCAGATGTGTGTACGTCTGACGGTGCTGTCGGGTGTTGGATGCAACTCGCAATCCTGCACTCCAGCCAGTTGTGCTAAAGACGTGTCTTAAACTGGGAAGCACTCTTCGATCCGTGTTGGTATCTGAGCGAAAAAGCGAGAATAACTTGATTTGTTGATTCGGGACGTCACGTGCTTGGAGGGTACATTCCCTTTTGAAAAATGTTCTATGTGCCTGATGCGATCAAAGATTGAAATCGTGGTGTTGCACTCTGCAGAAACTGGCGAGCGCGCACGTCGACGGTCGATGCGTCGCCAACAAGCGACAGGACCAGAACGCACGCCGCAATCGCACTCGCGGTTCTACGGTGGGTGTCAATCCGCTGGATCAACCAAACAGGGGTATCGGCCGACTGGTTTTCATCATCCGTATGCGCGTCGGTCGTCTCGGATTCTTGTTGGCACCCGACACTCCACGCGACAGCCTGGGCGATCCATTTCGCAGACGAAGTGGACTCGCATCGTTCGGCCGCCATTCGCGCCCGTTCAATGCTCTCGGAATTTTTACTTTCCAGCCACGCCCGGGCAGATTCGATCGCGACGGAGTCCAGTTGGTCTTGCGATTGTGCATCCATTGCGTCGAAGCAATCCAGCGCCCACTGGACACCTTCCTGGACGGGAAGAGCATAGGCCACGACGCGAAGGGCGGCGGCCAGTTTCTCGGCGTCCGGTTTAATCGAACCGCTAAGTCGGTCAACCGCTTCCAGGATCGTGGTTGTGTTCGCCACGAGCGCTTCCAACGATTCGGCGAGAGAAACCCAGCCAATAATTCGCGAAGCAGCAACGTCCGCCATCCAATGAGAACGATTCCTTCCGCACGGAGGTTCGGTTACCATGGGTGGCGAATGCAAGCTTTTTCGACACGTTCTCGCGTCTGTGATGTTGATCGTAAAGCTGGAATTTCCCGCGAGGATCTGATCACCATCGAAGATTGAAGCGCACGACACCGGGGCGCCATTGATTCTAATCGGATCATCACCGAGAGCGCGAATGGAGCAATCATCCATCTGACAGGCGACTTCGAAATGCACCGCGGCCATCGACTGATCATGGTGTATCGGCCAGTCGGCCCATTCAGTTCGACCGATGCTGGCACGTGCCCCGGGGCGGAGGAAAAGCCTGCGGGGTTTTGACGATTCCGAACTGACTTCGGTAATTGTAAGAATCATCGTAGCAATCCTTCAGTTTCGGCATGGCGATCAGAAAGTCATGCCCGCCATCGCACCTTTCAGTACCAACGGGCCGGAGGACAGAATATTTGTCAGTGGTGCGTTGACGGTGACAATGCCGCTGGCGGTCAGACTAGCCAGAGGTGCATTTACATTCGCCATCAGCGAACCGGTTGCGACAACATTCGGACCATTGATGTACACTCCCGTCGGATCGATCCGAATACTGCTAAGCCCAACTTTCAGTTCGATCGACTGCATCGCCTGAGACTCAATCTTTCCTAGTTCCACCTTTGTAATGTGGTCACCAGTCTTGACAGTCAATGCGTCGTCACCCAGGTCAACGGTCACGCGGCGATCACCACTTATAATTTGTGCCGTTTCTGTTCCTTCGACGACACGGCGAAAATCCCGCTCGGCGTGCAAGTAGATCTCTTCGCTACCTTTCTTGTCCTCGAAATGCAACTCGTTGAAGTGTTTTCCAACGACGCCGCCCGGCGTGCTGAGCGTTTTGATCCCGCTGACGGTTTTGCTGCCGGGCAAAGATGATATGCGGTCTTCGAACTTCGGGGGACGGTTGTTTGCGTTGAACACGCTGCCGATGATCATTGGCTGATCCGGATCGCCTTCCTCGAAAGCGAGAATGACCTCGTGCCCAATACGTGGGATGTGCACCATTCCCCAGCCGGCCCCGGCCCATGGCGTCCCAACGCGAACCCAACATGAAGTATCGCCCGATGACGCATCGCCCTCTCGATCCCAATGAAATTTCACCATCACACGGCTGAATTCATCGACATGGATGTCTTGGCCGGGAGGACCGACGACGACCGCAGTTTGAGTTCCCTGGATAAAAGGTTTCGCGGTGCGTCGTGGCGGACGATACTTCATCGCCAACGGAATACAAACGAACGTGTTGTAATATTGGTATCCGGTTGTCTTACCTTCCGTAAATCCACTCGAACGCGCGACATGCTTGATCGAAGTTAGTACGTATTGACCGTCCGCTTGTCCATTCGCCAAATCAACAAGCCTGAAAACGTGTCCAGACGTCAAATGGGGGCAATCACTTGCCGACCGAACACTCAGACCAGGCAGAGTTGCCTGATCAACGCGAACTTCTGCGATTCGCTTTCGGTCATCGCTTTTGGGACCCGGGTTCTCGTATCGGTGGGTGAATCCGCCCGGAAATTCGTAGATTTCTAACCGGTCGTTCGCGCGGGTTTTTAATCGGTTTTTCCGATTCCCTGTGGCGATCTCTGGTACCGGATCCCCCTGCGCGGTCAGCATGTCGTTGGGTTGCTCGAAGCTGTAATCGAGCAGACTATATCTTCCACTTCGCAACTGTTGAATCCGTTGCCACGTCGAAACTCTGTATTTACCGCGCGGCACTTCCGTACGTCCACCAAAGAAAACCGCATCGATACCGGGAACCGACGACAGTCTCGATGAATCGTCGTACAGCGTAACGCGGTGACCGGTCGACGACTGTTCAAAGCAGTAGAAGATCCCCTCCTCTTCGAGCAACCGACTGATGAAATTGAAATCGGTTTCTCGATATTGCGTACAAAAACGACGTGGTTGATATGTCGCTGACAGAACCGGCGGGTTCGACTCGATCCCCAATTCGTCGAGCACTTGAGCGACAATTTGAGGTACCGTTAAGTTCTGAAAAATTCGACTCCCCGAGCGTTTCGTTGACAACCAAAACTTGGGGACGAGATCGATCGAAAAAGAGGTGAATTTGTCGTCGGTTTCATTTTGGATCGCGCGGCTGCAGATGCCATGGATGAATTTGATCTGCTTTCCGTCCATCGGCAACTGCGCGCAAATGGGTTCGCCGAGCAACTTCGCGAAATCGACCTCTTTCTCGCGTTCATTCTCGACCAGAAGATCCAGCTGAAAACGAAACAGCTGAGATATTCCTTCGACTCCGCTGAGGCCCATCAGACGAAACAAAGGTTCGGTATCGTCCAGAGGGGTCTTTAAGATCATCCCCATGTGGGGCTTTGTCGCATATTGAGCGATCATTACAGTAGCCCTGTCGTAACACAGTTTTCCGCATTTCGCGATTTCGGGCGTCACGCCGACGCTCTCTGCATATACATGTACGGACTGCGTTGCACCTTTCAGACTATTCGTGGAAAATTGCCGCGAACTTTTTGCCTCGTCAGCAAAAACGGTGGGTCGCTTTAGGCTCTGGACGCTGTCCGAGCTGGTGATAAAGGGCGATTTCGTTCTTTTCCGTTGCACCATGGCACTGATTCGACCACAACACCACAACCCGGTCGGTTCACGCGGCGCATCGCGTAGTAAAATAACACCGGACGTCAGGTTTTTATGGCGGCAGTCACGGTGGCTGACGTCGCGTCGTTCACCCGCGAAAGCCTTCTTGCCCGGGATGAAAAAGAGCTTGGAAGAGTTGTAGTTTGCCGAGCGTGATACTCTGGTCTAAAAGAATGGGATTCAACATGATTCAATTCCTTGCCACGACGCAGGCCGGTTGCCGCCGGTTATTTCCACGTCATTTGCTACACAGAATAGCTACACTCGCGTTTATAGCAGTTGCCGGCCTCTCAACGCAAACCCTGTCTTTTGCCGAATCAAAAGCGAATTCGGCCACTCGTCCCAACATCGTCTTCATCCTTGCCGATGATATGGGGTACGGTGATGTGCAGGCGTTGAATCCGAAATCGCAAATCGCGACTCCGAATTTGAATCGGCTGGCCGAAGAAGGGATGGTGTTTACTGACGCACATTCGCCCTCGGCCGTTTGCACTCCGACGCGTTACGCCACGTTGACGGGTCGATACAGTTGGCGAAGTCGGTTGAAACGCGGTGTACTCAATGGATACAGCGAACAACTGATCGAACGTGACCGACCGACCGTTGCATCGCACCTGCTGCGCAATGGTTACGACACCGCCGTGATTGGCAAATGGCATTTGGGACTCGGTTTCCAGAAAGACCAGCGGGGTCAATGGGATTGGAGCAAACCGCTGGACTATTCACCGGTCGATGCCGGTTTCAACGACTCGTTGGTCATTCCGGCTTCGCTTGACTTTCCACCCTATGTCTTTATCGATGGGCACCAAATCACTGGTCTTCCCGATCGCACTCAGCCGGCTCAATCGTTCCCCGCGTTTTTGCGCAAAGGCGAATTAGGATCCGATTTTTCGATCTCCGATTGTTTGGATCGGTTAACCAACCGGGCATCGCAATACATTCGCTCGCACGCGGGAAATGAACAACCTTTCTTTCTGTATTTTCCACTGACCGCTCCGCACAAACCGGTGATGCCACACGAGCGATTTACCGGCGCCACCAAACTGGGACCGTACGGCGATTTCGTGACCCAAGTCGATTGGACTGTCGGACAAATCTTGGCCGCGATTGACGAATCAAAAATCGCGGAAAAAACACTGGTGATCTACACCAGTGACAACGGGTCGTTCATGCGTCGACAAAGCGACCCGAAAGATGCGGACCACGTCAGTGACGAAACGGTCCAGGCATTTTACGAAGGCAACCATACCGCCAACGGACCTTGGCGCGGCACCAAGGCGGACATTTGGGAGGGAGGGCATCGTGTGCCTTTCTTTGCGCGTTGGAAAGGAACCATTTCTCCGGGATCAACCTGTTCGACGCCGATTTGCCATGTCGATCTGTTTGCAACCGCGGCTGATCTTTCGGGTGAAAAATTGCCCGCCGCCGATCAGGCAGCCCCGGACAGTTTTTCGATCGTCCCATTGCTGCGAGGAAATGAAAATCAGTTCCGTCGCGCTCCGATCGTCAATCACTCGGCCAACGGAACGTTTGCGATACGAGATGGAAAGTGGAAACTTGTCTTTAGCGACGGTTCCGGAGGGCGTGAAAAACCGTCGGGCAATCCTTTCGGAACTCCATGGAAATTGTTTGATCTATCCACCGATCCGACGGAATCCAATGATTTGGCGATGTCACACGGTGATGTTGTCGCGCGGCTTTCGTCCGAACTGATGCGTTTCTTTGCGAACGATAAGAGTCGTTGAATCAAAAGGTCACGATGAAAACCACCGATTTAATCCATTCACTTCATTCCGGCGGACCTGTCTTCGGAACGTTGATCGTCTCCCCGTCACCGCGTTGGCCTGACGCCGTGGCCCGATGCGGTCTGGATTTTGTGTTCATCGACACCGAACACATCGCTCTTGATCGATCGGAACTCAGTTGGATGTGTCAAACCTATGCGGCACTCGGATTGCCACCGCTTGTTCGGATTCCGTCGCCCGATCCCTATGCGGCAACGATGGTTCTTGACGGCGGCGCCGCTGGAGTGATTGCGCCGTACGTTGAATCCATCGACCAAGTGCGTGCACTGCGCGGGGCCGTAAAGATGCGACCGATCAAAGGGGAAAAACTGAGCCGGTTGCTCGCTGGTGAAGAAGCCGAGCCACAATTAGATGCTTATCTTAACCGTGAATCCGCAAGCCGAGCGTTGGTGATTAACATTGAAAGTGTGCCAGCCATCGAATCGTTGGATGCGATCCTGGCGGTTCCCGGTATTGATGCGGTTCTGATCGGCCCACATGATCTTTCGTGCAGCCTGGGGATTCCGGAACAGTACGAGCATCCACAATTCCTGGCGGCGTGTGAGACAATCTTTCGCAAGGCACGGGCCGTCGGCGTAGGCGCCGGAATCCATTTCTGGGGCGACGTTACCCAGCATGTTCGCCTACTAAAAATGGGAGCCAACATGTTGATTCAAAGCGGAGACATCTCTTTGTTTCAAAAGCATCTTCAACTTGAACTCGGCGCAATCAAGAAGTCCATTGGCATGTTGGGCTCGGAATCCGATGGGGGAACCATTCCCGTCTAACATGACATTTGGGATGACAGTCGGCGCCCCGTCTTCTGCCGTTGATTAGAACCCAGGTGATTAGATTCCAAGTGCCCTCCGTGAAAAAGATGGCACGTCGTGCAATGACTTGCGTCATCCGATCTGCTGGATCGTCGCATCGAAAAATGTCTCACCTCTTTTTCTTTCTCTGAATGTCATCAGGGCATTCGTTTCTTAACGTTTTCAAGCCCTTTGCGGTGCGTGGATTGCGATGAAATGTGGTTTTCTCGCAGTGGGCGGCCCGCTAATTGCATGGCCGACATAACGAAATCACATCAACCACTGATCCAGTGAAGGAGTATAAATCATGTCCTTAAGAGTTCCGGCGATCGAACGAAAGGCCGAAGAAAATGTAAGCAAATGGCTTCACGCCGAACATTCTCAAAAGCGGCTTGCGAGGCTAAATCGGCACAACTTGCACAACAACGTTGGTCCCTACATCACATTAGCGCGTGAAACCGGCGCCGGCGGCAGCGAATTGGCAAAGATGGTCGCCACACGGATGCAGTGGGATATTCTGGACAACGAGATCGTTGACTATCTGGAGCAACATTACGGAACCCCGCGTTGCGTGATCCAACAATTTGATGAAAAACACCAAAACTGGCTCAGCCAAATCCTTACGTCCCAAATCAGTGGATTGGGATTTTCCGAGTGGACCTACACGCACCGTGTGTCGAAACTCGTCCTGCTTGCCGCATCACACGGCAACGTTGTGATCGTCGGACGGGGCGCCCGTTTCATCCTTCCACGACACCACGGTTTGTCGGTGCGAGTCATGGCGCCGTTGGATTTTCGCGTCGACCAAGTGATTCGCCAGCAAGGCCTTTCGGAAAAGGAGGCCCACCAATACATCGTCGAAAAGGATCGGCAAAGAAAGAACTACATCAAGGAGCACTTTCATCAAGACACCGAGGACCCGCACCTGTACGACGTGGTCATCAATGTAGACAAAGTCACCTTGGACGCCGCCGCAACCATGATCGTCGATGCTGCCTCGCATTGGCTGAACAAGGCGGCGTAGCCATGTTGCGCTTTGATGCACAACAGGGCAATTCGAACGACGATACTTTCCAGCAGTCATGCGATATCTGCGGGCGGCCGACCATCATTTCATCTCGTTGGGCGGGAGAATGTGTGGGGTGCCGCCACTGTGGAGGGTCGTTCGTTGCCGTCAACGGATCGCAAATCATCACATCCGCGACCGCACAGCAAAGCGTTCGACCGCATGAACGCAAAGAACGGGACTTTGCCAGATCGTACTTGCTGCGGATCGCTGCCAGTTGCATGACGGCCGTAGGCAACCTGTTTGGCGAATCACTGTAGTTGCCCACGGCGGCAAAAAGCACAAGCATCATTTTGCAGTGGGTGCGAAACTTTGCACGTCGGCCAATGGAAAACCAACTCCGATCATCGTGCCCGGAACGGGATAGATAACGAAATAGCAAGACGATCGCCGTTATCCACGAATAACGGTGTGTCGGCCGCCGTTTGGCACAGATTCTGCTTGGGGGACACACAACAAGACCACCGAGGACTGAACCCAAAGGCGGATTTGGTCGGGCCTGGTGAGATCGGTTTCTGTGACCGCCGCGAACGTGCGGTGAGGTGGTCTTACCGATCGAAGTTGAAGGTATCCAAAAATGAGTCATCTTGTTCGTAGGATCGTCATTGCCGCATCGTTGGCGATGGTTTTGGGCGGTTCATCCCTGACGCATGCATCACACATCCGAAACACGGTGGATCGTCGGCAACATCCCAATGGAAGCTTTTTTTCAACGTCAAATTCGTGCCATAAGAGTGTGGTTGTTCATACGACGCGGATGACGCGATTGAACCGTTCTTGAGACTGCCAGGGAACGCCGGAAAGCGGTTGCGAACCTTCGTCGCATCACCGCCTGGGGGCCTCCATGAATTGGACAACGTCTATGTCCCAAAGACGTTTCAATTCGAGGAGGCCCCTGCTTTTTTTCGTAGGTGCAATCGATTGCATGGGCGATGA
>JAGQPO010000851.1 GCA_020426665.1 Planctomycetales bacterium | reverse complement strand
CGCTCCGCGATCATGGCGCTTTGATCGCGGAGCGATCAACGACTTTGCGGTTTATCGACCGGAACGAAGTTCCGACGTCATGCGTTCGAACTCTTTTCGAATCGCGGCGTTGTTGAATTCTCTTAGCGACGGCACCTGAAGTTTCATCAAAGTTTCAAAGTCTCGGCGTCCAGTGCTCATCAGTTCCGCCACGTCACTGGACAATTTCACGGTGTCGTATGTATTCATGGCCGTGGCGAGATTCTTTTGGACGCGTTTGTTTTCCGTTGCGATCAATGCGGCGTTGTGCTTCAAGTAATCGATATACAACGAGGCTGTCTCCTTGGTCAATTCATTCGACACGATGTTTGCTTTCAGCGTCTTTGAATCGCCGCCGTTGGCTTTGATCAAGGCCACCGCTTGTTCGATGTTCTGATCCGCTTTTTCCGAGAATTCGTTCAGTTTTGGAATGTGTTTTTCGTTAACGTCTCGCACGAACGTTTTTTGAATTCGGTCCATCACATGGATCATGACAACGTACATGCCGTAATACCGTTTGGATGTCTCCAACGCTTCGCCGCTTTCTTCGGTCAGCGTTTGCAGCTGTGTGGTCAGCTGTTTGATGTTGTCAAAAACCACGGCCATTGTGACGATGTCATCTCCCGAGACGGATGCCAACAATGACTCCACGCCCTGCTGATCGACATCGACGCCGATCTTGGCCAATTCATCGGCGAATGTACGTTTCAGATCGACCAACAACTGTTTCTGGCGTTCGATTTCTGCGTCCTGGTCCTTGATCGCCTGATCGATAGCCTCTTTGGACATCTCGAACGGATTGACTTTATCGATTTGGCTTTGGTCTTTGGCCCAGGACGCCGAGACGCGTTGCCGTCGATAGTCGGCGATTTTCTCCTGTGCTTCGGCAATCGCATGGTTGGCATCGCGGATCTGCTGGCGATAGTCGCTCACCTCTGAAACGCTGAGCGCTTCGATCGCCTGGTCCAGTAATTCGTTGATCGCAGCGGAGTTGGACTCTTTGTCGGTTTTAAAGGGAATTCGTGAACTGTCCGGCAAATCGGCATGGATATCGACCAATTCCCTGGCTTCTTCCAGCGTGGGCAGGACATTTGCGAACAATGTGCCGAATCGCTTTTGGATTTGACGCGTCCTGGCCCCGAGGTCGACCTTGGCATCCGAGTCGATTTCGGCCGTGTCGGTGTCGGAATCGGTCGCCGAACCGGCCGCCGGCTCACCGGTTCCAAAAACACCGCTGAGCGGATTTTTTTCGCATCCACAACACAATACGAACAATGCGACAGCGGTAATGATCGGGTGACGGCAACGCATGGTTATCCCTTCGAAAGGTGAGGTGAACGTACTATTTTAGCGTTCCAGGGCAAGGTCCGAAAACCAACGCTGAATTCGCGCAAAAAATTGTCGATTCGTCCAACATTGATTCGTCTAACTTTGGCTAAACTTTGCCTCCGCCCCCGAATGGGCGGGCGATTGATTGATCAGATGGTGTCGTTTTTGGAGTAAACCCGGCATGACAACGGTGGAGATTCCGGCTGCGTTGAGGCGATATATCGGTGGGCGCGGGGCAATCGAATTGACAGCACGTACTCCACAAGATGTCCTCGACGAACTCGAAAATCTGTATCCCCAGCTGTATCAATGTGTCTGCAACGAAACGGGCAGTGTGCGGCCTCATGTGAATCTGTTTGTCAATTCGACGTTGATTCGCACTGAATTGGATTTTGCGAAGCCACTGGAAAGTGGCGATGTGATTGGAATTTTTCAAGCAGTTTCTGGAGGCTAAGGCATGGCAGATCGAGTCGTTCTATGTATTGGTACAAAAAAGGGGATGTTCGTTGCCGAGGCCGCATCGTCGCGTGGGCGATTTTCCTTGCGAGGTCCGTTCGGGTCCGGTGTTGCGGTGTATTCGGCGCTGATCGACAGCCGTGGCACACCCCAGATTTACGCGTCAAGTTGCAACGCGTTTTTCGGGATGAAGCTGCTTCGTTCAACTGATTTGGGAAAGAGTTTTAAGGAGACCAAGTCTTCGCCGACATTCCCGAAGTCGGACGGGAGGGCATTGGCGAATATATGGTCACTGGAAACCGGCAGTTCGAAAAAAGAACTTTGGTGTGGCGTCGAGCCGGCGTCGTTGTTTCGCAGCGATGACGCGGGAAACTCGTGGGAGATGATCAGCAGCATCAGCAAACACGAGCATTCCAGCCAGTGGCACCCGGGAAATGGCGGTCTGTGTTTGCACACCATTATCCGTGACGGCGAAAGAATCCATTTGGGGATTTCAACCGGCGGGCACTACATGAGCGAAGACGGCGGGGCGACGTTCACCGCCTCCAATACAGGCGTCGGCGCCGGATTTGTACCGGACCCCTATCCGGAATTCGGCCAATGTGTCCACAAGATTGCCCGACACAAAGACGCTCCCGGGCGGTTGTACATGCAAAACCACGGCGGGTGGGAGGACAGGCCCGGCATCGGAGTTTTGCGGAGTGATGACCACGGTCATTCCTGGTACTCAATCGCCGACGGATTGCCGTCGGACTTCGGGTTCCCAATTGTCGTGCATCCACACGATCCGGATATCGTCTATGTCGTTCCGCTGGAGCCGATGACGCGAACCTGTCCCGCAGGCAAACCGGCGGTTTGGCGAAGTCGCAATGGCGGAAAGTCCTGGCAACGGATGAGCAAGGGTTTGCCGAAAAAGGACAGCTATTACACGGTCCTTCGCGATGCCATGGATATCGACTCGCTGAAATCACCCGCGCTGTATTTCGGAACCACAACCGGTCAGTTGTGGATCGGTCGCGATTCCGGTGACCAATGGCAATGCCTGTTTGATTCGCTGCCACCGATCAACTGCGTCAAAGTCGCAGTTGTTTGAAGCAGAGGTTGGTATAGCATCCGCAATCATCTGGCCCACGCGTTGGCGTTGTGCTGCTGTTACCGAGCCGAGAATTTAAAAACGGTTTGAGTTTCGTATTCGTCGCCAGGCTTCAGGATGGTTGACGGGAACGCGGGTTGGTTGGGGCTGTCGGGATAGTGTTGGGTCTCAAGACAGAAACCGCCGCGGTGGACGTATTGTTTTCCTGATTTTCCCTTCAGCCGCCCGTCCAAAAAGTTACCGCAGTAAAACTGGATTCCGGGTTCGGTTGTCGAGACTTCCAGCACACGTCCGGTGGTCGGTTCGTAGACGGAGGCAGCGAGTGTCATTTCACCGGTTTGACCGCGTTTGTTGAGCACCCAGTTGTGGTCGTAACCGCCGCCGAATTTCAATTGTTCGTCATCGGCGCCGATGTCGCGTCCGATCGGTTTCGCGGTGGTGAAATCAAACGGAGTTCCCTGAACCGCGGGCGTTTTTCCGGTCGGAATCAATGTTTCGTCGACCGGCGTGAATCGTTCGGCATTGATCATCAATTCGTGATCCAGAATCGTGCCTTCGCCTTCACCTTTTAGATTGAAATAGGTGTGTTGGGTCAAATTGATCGGCGTCGCCTTGTCGGTCGTCGCCAAATAGTTGATTACGATTTCATTGTCGTCGGTCAAACGGTACGTAACCGAACAGTTTAGATTGCCGGGGTAACCTTCTTCACCGTCTTTGGCCAGGTAGGTCAGCGTGACCGAGTTGGATTTGTCATCCGCCGTCGCGTTCCAGATGACTTTATCAAACCCAATGATGCCGCCGTGCAATGAATTGGGCGTGTTGTTGATGGCCAACGAATATTCTTGGTCATCGATCGTGAATTTTCCTTTGGCGATCCGATTGCCGTACCGTCCGACGACCGCGCCGAAATAGGGTTTGTCGACGGCATTGGTGTAGCCGGCGATGTTGTTGTAACCCAGGGCAACGTCAGCCATTTTACCGTTGCGGTCTGGGACAACGATCGACGTGATGATGGCGCCGAAATTGGTTACCCGCACCGTCATACCGTGTTTGTTTTTCAGCGTAAAGAATTGGATGTCTTTGGCCGTTTCCACTTCCACAGCCATCAAGCGTGGTGCGCACAGAAGCATTGCCGCGATCAACGCGACCGGAATGAAATGATTCGGCCGGGCAAACGATAGGATTCGATTCATGATAGAAGGACTCTGAAGATGAGGTTGCCTAGAAAAATTCAAATAGGTCGTGGCATTAAGCTGAGACGCCCGGTTGGATGACGACCTTCATTGCGCCCTTTTCACCAGCGTACAAGCGAGAGAACCACTCCGGGCCTTCCTCGAGAGTTGCCGTTGCGGTGATCAAGGGTTCGACTTTGATCGCTCCGGTGCGCATCAATTCAATGCATGCAGGGTACTCGCCACAAGACGCGCATGTTCCAAAAACATTCAACTCTCGCGTGACAATCGCTTGCAACGGAATTTCCACGCGCGGAGCAAGGTTGCCGACAAGAGTGATTGAACCGCCCTTGCGAAGCGACGCGATGGCGGTGTCGATGGTTGCGGTTGCTCCGACAACTTCCAACGCGACGTCGGCGCCTCGACCACCGGTTAACTTTTTGACTTCTTCAGCAACGTTGACTTCGTCGGCTTTTAATGCCACGTCGGCTCCTAAGGCAATCGCCGCGTTCAAGCGATCCTGATCCAAGTCGACTGCGATGACTTGGGCGCAACCGGCCAGTCGTATGGCTTGAATCGTCAGCAAGCCGATCATTCCGCTGCCAACGACAACCGCGGTGTCGCCCAATTTAACGGGAGTGCGATTGGCGGCGTGAACGGCAACCGAAACCGCTTCGATCAATGCGGCATGTTCGAAAGGCATTTCGTCCGGCAAACGATAGCAGATGTGCTGGGGCACCGACACCAATTCCGCGAATGCGCCATGTCGACGGTATTCGCCACAGGAAACCCCCAATACCGTGCGGTTGTCACACAGGTTGATTTCGCCGCGTCGGCAATGAAAGCAATCGCCGCACGAAACCGTCGAATCGAATGTCACATGATCGCCCACGGCAAAGTCTGTCACTTCGCTGCCGATTTCGGAAACGACGCCGGACGCCTCGTGCCCCATCACCAGTGGCGGGATTCGCCGCCCGCTACTGCCGTCGTAACCGTGGATATCGCTGCCACAAATCCCACATGCACGGACCTCGACCAACAGGTCTTTCGGACCGACCGTTGGGTTGTCAACTTCGGTGACTACCAAGTTTTTGTATTCGGTCAGCAGCATCGCTTTCATGCGTCGGGTTCTCGGTCTTGGAGGGTGGAGGGAAAATCAGGAAACAATAAGCCTAAAACATAACGAGTCGGACGCAATGAGATCCATGATGGGCATCCTTTGACCGTTACCCAAACAGGATCGCAATGACCACGGAAATCGTAATCAGCAGGGCGCCGGTCAATCGAAAAACCATCGTTTTGCGGGTTAAATCCGCTTCGTTACCGCCCCAGATCAGTGCCGCAGCCCAGGCCAACAAAACTCCCCAAATTCCCCGCATCGAGTAAACCACGTTGACTCGCGGGGCATCCCCGAACGCCGAAAGTGTAAAAACGATGCAAATGGCCTGCATCCCGATCAGGAATCCCCCGACCAGCAGCGACCGACGGACGGAAGGGATTGAGAATTTTTCTCGCTGGAATCCCACCAGAAATAGCAGGGTGTACCCGGCGACAAACCAGAACATGATCGGCAAAAAACGTCCCGTCGACCACGACGCCTGGGATGACGAACAAAATCGTTGCACCAAGACGTCGAAAATCGAAAACGATGTGCTGGCCGCCATGGCACTCAGGACCGTGTACCCGATCCGCGTGTGTTTCCCCGCTCCCGTCCACTGAACCAGGGCGATGCCGATCGTTGCCAGCGTGGCCGCAATCCAAATCGCTGACGTCAAACTTTGTCCGCCGATTACGGTCGCCAAGATCGCTACCAATAAGACCTTGATCCCAAACAGGGGCGCGGCAATCGACACGTCACCGTGTGTGATCGCAAAAAAAGTCCCCATTTGACCGCAAATGAAAAACAATGCGACCACGGCCGGTTGCCAAAGCAATCGCGGTACAACCGGACTGCTTTCTAAGAACCAAAATCCCGAGAACAAAGTCGCGGCCCACAGGTTGGCGACCAGCGAAACCGTCCAGGGATTGACGCCGGCCATCGTCGCACGCTTCAAAAAAAGCAATCCGCACGCGAACAAAACACTCGCGGCAAGCGGAAACAAAAGGTGGTAGGAATCTTGCAGCACGACGAGATCGGGTTTTGGGGGATACCGGGTAGCCTAGCGAAGTTGCGATGTCACGAAAGGAGGCTACCCGCAACTGTGGGGACAGCTTTTTTGCTCTTTACATGAGACGTCGATGGTTGGCAAAAGCACACCATGTTTTTATGGAGTGCTCCATTTAATTTCAGACGACGCTGACGCAAACGCCACCGACAATGACCGCCAAACGAGAACAGTCCGGTTTTACACTGGTCGAAGTATTAGTCGTGATCGCGATCATCGGGATGTTGATCGGAATTTTACTGCCGGCCGTTCAAGCCGCACGCGAGGGTGCGAGACGTGTGTCGTGCCAAAACAACCAGCATCAAATCGGCGTGGCGCTGCACAATTACCACAGTGCGTTTCGCCAATTGCCAAGCGGATGGATCGCTGCGGATAAAGATCATTTCGAACCGGGCTGGGCGTGGGGCGCGGCCATTTTGCCACAACTCGAAGCCTCGGCAGCGTTCGGGCAAATCGACTTTTCGCTCGCCGTCGGAGATCAGGTTCACCGACGTGCTCGTGAAACATCCGTCGAGGCCTACGTCTGTCCAACGGATATCATGGACAACTTGTTCTTTATCGGCGCGGGCGACGATCATGGGCACGATCATGGACACGGCGATCCGGAGGATCATCACGATAACGAGAATGTTGACCAGGTTGAACACGCTTTGTATCGAATCGCAAAGAGCAATTATGTCGGCGTGTACGGGACGAAAGACATCCATGAGGATCTGTACGAGGGCGATGGGCTGTTTTACGGTAACAGCCGACATCGCTTTCGAGATATTTTGGATGGGCTAAGCCAAACGTTGATGATCGGGGAGCGAAGTGGGCGATTGGGGGGATCGGTATGGCACGGAGTGATTCATGATGCCAACCAGCCGGCGGCGCGGGTGATCGGTGCGGCCGATCATGTTCCCAACGATGACCACGGGCACTTTGAAGACTTTGGAAGCTACCACTCCGACGGAGCTCAATTCGTGCTCTCTGACGGTTCGGTAAAATTCATTACCAAATTCATTGACCTTGAAATCTTTCACGCGTTAACGACCCGCGCCAACAAGGAAGTCGTCGTCGTCAGCGATTTCTAGTGCATCGTCCAGATTTAGTTTTTGGGTTGAGTCAGCTTTGTACGACGGACTTCCAGTCCGTCGATACCAACGTTTTTCGACGGACTGGAAGTCCGTCGTACCCTAAAACCAAACGTTGACGGACCACTCGGTTCGGGGAAGGAAAGCAGATTTCGCCTCACCGCGTCCGGCGGTTTCTTGATTCGCGCGTTGCCGGGGACCGGTTATACTGGGGGCACACGAACTCTTTCCTAGAGTTTCCCGCCTGTTTGCCCACCTGCGAAAGTCCCTCCCCGTCTGACAATGTTGCTCCATCATTTATCTCGGCAACGGACGATGTCCGCGATTGTGTGCATTGCGGCTTGGATCACGGCCGTGAATTGCATCTTCGATTGCGTTGTCTCCCATGCGGCGGATGCCCAACCAGCCGCGGTTATCAATCAGCAGCTGAGCGCGCGTTGGAAACGCGATCACATCCAACCCGCTGATCGGTGCAGCGACCGTGACTTTGTACGCCGAGTTTACTTGGATTTGGCCGGACGCATTCCGACGGTGCAGGAAACGACTGAGTTTCTGAACGACGGCCGAGACGATCGACGCAATCGTTTGATCGACACCCTGCTTGCCAGTGAAGACCACGTGCAGCATTTCGCAGACTTGTTTGATGCGTTATTGATGGGACGCACGGACGATTCAAAGTATGCGGAAAGGGTGAAGCATGGCTGGCGAGACTACTTGGAGACGGCATTTCGCGAAAACCGCCCTTGGAACGATGTCGCGGCGGAAATCTTGTTAGCTCGCCCCGATGACAAAACACAACGTGGCGCGGTTTGGTTTCTATACGAACGAAACAACCAGCATCAAGCGATCGCCGAGTCCATCGCACCGGCATTCTTTGGTATCCGAATTGAATGCGCCCAGTGCCACGATCACATGATGGTCGACGAGATCAAGCAGGAGCACTATTGGGGTTTGGTTGCATTTTTCAATCGGTCAAAAAACGAGAACACTCCGAACGGTCCCAGGGTCGCCGAGTCGGCAATCGGCGGCTTTTCCGAGTTTGCAAATTTGACCGGAGAGAGCAGTCCGAACCGACTGGCGTTTTTACAGACGGAAACGATCGACGAACGCCGTCCGGAAAAGGATGAGAAACAGGCCGATTCCGATGAACTGTATGTACCTGCATCGGTCAGCGATGATCCACGAGTGCCGAAGTTTTCAAGACGCGAGCAGTTTGTCACGAATGTTCTGCAAGACCATCCCTTGTTGGCACGTTCAATGGTCAATCGACTCTGGGCGATCTTGATGGGTCGCGGCATCGTCCATCCGTACGACGAAATCGACAGCATCCATCCGCCCAGTCATCCAGAGTTGTTGGATTGGTTGTCAGAGGATTTTGCCAATAACGGATTTGACGTCCGTCGGCTGACGGGAATGATCGCGCGCAGTGACGCCTATCAATTGGATTCCAAACGGCCCGATGATGTGAATGACCCCAGCACATTCGCTTGGTATTTGGAACGCCCGTTGACGGCCGAACAAATGGCCCGTTCCATCCAATTGGCGATGCGAGGAACGTTCCAAAATGACGCCACAGTGGTTTCCAGTTTCCGCGCCCAATTCCTAGACGTGTTACCGGATCAAGTCGAAGTCCCGATCGCCGACGCGCTGTACTTCAGCAACAACGAAAAATTGATCGGATACATCCGAGAAAGCAAGGCAGAGGGTCAATTGATGCAACAGTTGATCGGTGAAGCGTCGCACCGATCACGGGCGAATCGGTTGATCGAAACTCTGTTTGGTCGCGAGGCGACAAAAGATGAAATCAAAGCGATCGTCAAATACCTGAAGCAGCGACAAGACCGAATGCCGGATGCAATCGAGCAAGTTGTATGGTCGCTGTTGGCCGGTGCAGAGTTTCGTTTCAATCACTAACGATCGCGATTGTCAAAAGCGGAAGATGAAATGCAAAAACGTTTTGGACGACAACGCCTGACTTGCGGCAGCATCGATCACACCGTGCATCGGCGTTTGTTTTTGCAAGGGTCGATGGTCGGCGGAGTTTCGTCGGTCGCCAGTTTCAGCGGTCTGTTCTCGATCCCCGCACTTGCAGACGAGACAAAAAAGGCCGGCAAGAAGTGCATTTTGTTGTGGCTGTGCGGTGCGCCAAGCCAGTTTGAAACGTGGGACCCTAAACCCGGGACCGAAACCGGCGGGCCTTTTGCCGCGATCAATACAAATCTGCCCGGCGTTCAGATCAGTTCGTTGATGCCCAAGTGTGCAACGATCATGGACAAGCTGGCTGTGATTCGTAGCATGAAAACGACACCCAGCGAACATTTCCAAGGGATCGATGCGCTGACGCGAGGTGCGACGCCACGCCCGCCCTTTACACGCCCGATCCTAGGTTCGGTCGTCGCCGAACAACTCGGTCAACTCGACAGCCCTGTACCGCAATTTGTGTTGCTCGATCCCTGCCCGGAGGGGAACGAATTCAAAGCCTTCAAGGCGGGGAATTGGGCCGGATGGTTGGGCGCAGAATATGGACCCGTTCGCGCCGGCGGGAGCTACTCGATTCCCAACATCGATCGCCTCGATTCGATCTCAGAATCCGACCACGAAGACCGCGAAGCGCTCCGAAGTTTCTTCAGCCGAAAATATGAAAACGATCACCGAAGTGCGGCCGCGGCGTCGCACAACGCAGCGTTCAACCGAGTCAAGGGATTGATGAGTTGCGCGCCGTTGTTTGATTTGGAAAATCTTCCTGAATCCGATCGCGACCGCTACGGACGTGGGGCGTTCGCACAACATGCGCTGCAAGCCAGACACTTGATCGAGAACGGCAGCACATTTGTGATGGTCGCAAACGGGATGCCCTGGGACAATCACGTTTACCAACACGAAATGCATCAAATGTTGGTGCCCGAACTGGACAATGTGATTTTCCAATTGATCGCAGACCTAAACGAACGCGGGATGTTGGATGACACCTTGGTGATCGCGATGGGCGAGTTTGGGCGAACACCGTGGCTGAACGATGCCCGCGGTCGAGACCACTATCCGAACGCCTGGAGTCTTGCGATGGCCGGTGCCGGGATTCAAGGCGGCGTGGTCTACGGAGCGACGGACCCGTTGGGGTTCGATGTGATCGATGGTGAAGTTGACCAACGCCGTCTGTTCGCGACGATCTTTAGCGCCCTGGGGATCGATCCGCATGCCGAATACAACTTGCCGGGCTTGCCGACGTTCCATCGCGTCGAAGACGACGCGGAACCGATTCGTGAGGTGCTCGCATGAGCGTTGTAATGAAACTTGAAAGAAGACACGACCACAAGCTGCCGACCGGTGTGCTGGGGGCTTCGCTTTCTCCCGACGGCCGCTCAATTGTCGCCGGATGCATGGATGGGGTTTACAAACAATCGCTTGATGATGGCGGGCATCAAAAACTGTACGCACACCACAGCTATGTCAGTTCGGCAAAATGGGTTCGTGAAGACTTGATCTTGACCGCCGGATACGACGGTCGAGTTTGTTGGTACCATCCAGACACCGAGCAACAACAGCGCGAAATCAAGCTGCATGAGTTTTGGTCGTGGGACATGGCCTGTTCACCGGACGGATCACGGCTGGCGTCGGTCACCGGACAATACCTTGCCGGCAGCTACAAATACGAACCGCAAAGTGAAAAAGAACCTTCGTTGTGCATCGTTGCAGTGGAGGACGGGCGAGTCTTGCATCAACTGCCACATGTCCCATCGGTGCAATCCGTTGCCTTCAGCCCCGACGGACGGCATGTCGCGGCGGGGAACTTGATGGGCGAAGTGCGAGTGTTCGACGCCCAAACCGGAGAGATGAACGCGAATTGGACCACGCCGGATTTTACCAGTTGGGGAATTATCAAAA
>JAGQPO010000850.1 GCA_020426665.1 Planctomycetales bacterium | reverse complement strand
TGTGGTAATAGATCTCTTGAGTCCAAAACCCGTTGCCTCTTGGAGCCGGCAATCGCTGTTCGTCACGAGGTTTTCCCCAGGCCTCACTGGCCAGCATTCCGGAACGATTCATGTGGTTGTTGGCGATGCCGATCGATTTCATTTTTCCGCTCGCCAGCCACATCGGAACATCCCACCAGAACGGTTTTTCGATGTCGATCCAAACGTGAGCATCTTGTCGCGTTGCTGCTTCTACAAAATGCATCGGTGAAGGGAATTCGCGTGATCGAACCGTTAGATCGAGTGGTTTTCGAAGCCCAAAATACAGCAGCGCACCGCCTTCGCGTTCGTCTTCGCCGGCGCCGGTGCAATACACGCGATTGTCGCCAAAATGAAACTCGGTCTGATCGGCGGTTGGTGCGTCGGGCGCGGGTGTGTTCCACCAGCCGATCACGGGCGCAAAATCCAGGTCTTCGGCAAGCATCAACGATTCGATTTCGGCAACCGGTCGGTGTACATGAAGGTCACCGCTGAACCAACCTTCGTCGCGCAATGACGTGATGCGATCGATCTGCTTTTTGATCGACGGTGACGTTCCCGATTCAACGTCGACTGTTCCAATGAGCCGTTGATACTCCGGGCCCCGTTCGATTTCCCACGAGTATTCACCGGGAGTTACGGACACCGCAGCCGACCCATCGCAAACAAAATGGTCGTTCCAGAACGGCAAACCCTTCGCCTTGATCGGGGTTCCGGCTGAATCACGCAGATGAATGCGACAGGGAACTTTCTGGCCATCAGATTCGATGACGGTAAACCGAATCTCTTCACCCACGCAACATGATGCAATGCTCCATATTGAAGCAAATGTGACGATTAAGCGGTATGCATACAGCGCCGCAAAAACACCGTGGTTCGGCAGGGAGATCATCCGGCTGGTTTTCCTTGAATTTCTGGTGCCAAAAAAGACACGCGTAAAGCCCGTGCCAATTAACTGCTGACTCATTTCAACGCGATACTTCATTGCCACAGAAGCCCGTTCGTTCAATATCGGAAATGTTTTGCAACGTAGTTTCGGCAATACAGCTGAGTGCGTCGACGGTGAAAAATGCCTGATGCCTCGTGATCAATACGTTGGGGAACGTCAGGAGGCGGGACAGCATGTCATCCGGGATGACTTCGCTGGACAAGTCTTCGAAGAACACATCGGCCTCTTCCTCATAGACGTCCAAGCCCACGTGACCGACCTGCCCACTTTTTAGTCCAGCGATCAAAGCCGGACATGATTTTGGCAAACACGGTTCCGATCTGGCCGGTTCCCACGATGCCGACCGTGCGGCCATGCAAATCGAACCCGAGCAGACCGGCGAGTGAAAAGTTGCCATCGCGTACACGAGAATAGGCACGGTGCAAATTACGATTGAGTGAGAGGATCAAGCCGACGGCGTGCTCGGCGACGGCGTACGGCGAGTAGGCAGGAACTCGCACTACCGTTATCCCCAACTCCTGTGCAACCGTCAGGTCGACGTTATTGGAACCGGCACATCGCAACGCGACCAATCGGACTCCCTGGCCGGCCAATTCTTTTAAAACGGTTGCGTCGAGTTGGTCGTTAACGAAAACACAGACGCCGTCGAATCCGCCGGCCAGCATTGCAGTAGATGCCGTCAATCGCGGCTCAAAAAAAGTCAGTTCGTGCGGGGTCTTCGTGCACGCAGCCTCCAGGAACTGTCGGTCGTAAGATTTCGTACTGAAGACGGCAATTTTCACTTTCGTTGCTAGCCTTGATGAGACGTGGTGTGTTACACAGACACGCCGGGTTGAATGCGAAACGAAACGGACGTTGCGAGGCCTATTGATATTCGAATTGTACCGTTGCAGTTGTCGCTGCATCGGTGAATGCACGTACCCAAAACGCTGAAAACGCAAGTGGAAACGTGTGATTTGTCGTCGTGCCCGCAGGGATAACGAAACTCTTGTACGGCACCCACATCCCGTTTCCATCAATATCAATCTCCAACGTGATCGTGACGGGGTCGCTTGACAGATGGGATAGCGATACGGATTTTCGATCGTAGCCTCGCATCAGATACGCATCGGAGTGGATTCCTGCTTCGACGGGGGTGGACTTCCAGGGACCGCCATGACCGATCGGTTTTCCAAGTTTCCAAAGGTCATCGATGCCGCCCAACCACAGTCCCACGCCGAGTTTCGGATCGCAAAAAAGGTGGTCGTTTTCGGAGGCATCCTGCTTGACCCCACAAAGCACCAACAAGCCGTTCCAGGAGCAATAGTCCGTGATCTGCTTGCGGTGACTGGAAACCGGACGCATTAGATTCCACGCGGGCGGTGCATCGTTTGTAACGAGTGGAAGTTCATAGAAGGTGCCATGAATGTTGGCGAGTTCTCTTTCCGATTCGACCTCGCGAGTGGCTCTCGGCCATCCGGATGCAAACGGTCGGTCGTAGGCTGCGTCGCCTTTAGGAAGACGATAACGTTTTCCTTGAGATTGGATGACGACGGAGGCTTCGTCGACGGAAAATTCAGGTTCAACCTGCAAGAGTTGCTTCAGTTTCTCGTCGGTCGCGTCAACTTTAAAATCGAATTGGGCTTTCGTGAATTCGAAGTAGCGATCATCGGGCGTGATGATTCGCAGGTTGCGATTTCGTTTTGCCGCGTAAACCAGACCACCGATCGCTTCGGCGTCGCCTACATCGGCGAGTCCAGCGAACATACCGGCGTTTGGCGCATCGTCGGATGATGAATTCGATGGATTCGGATAGTCCGACGTTTGATGCAGCATCGCGGTGGCGACGCAGTCTCGATCCAACTTGAATCGCATCCAGACGGCGTCCATGTCATCTGGAAGCGAAACAGATTTGGCTTCTCCATCCGGCACGGAAACGTACGTCAAGTCGATCCATTGGTTCGTGCCGCCCGTATCAATTTGAATTGCGAAGGTTACCGGAGGTCCGGCGGTATCGTTCGATTTAGAACGGGGTTGGGTCAGGGCCGCGCCGCTTTTCGGCGTGATGCGAACACTCTTGCCGACCGGTTTGACGAATGCGGAATGGGGCATGCCAAAGGATCCCGGTGTGTGCTCCGTTTCATTGGTCGCAACCGTAATCGTGCCGGCTGGGAAGTCGCGACGGTAGATTTGGTCCCGATGATCTTTGCCCCAGCGGAGCTCCAGATCCGTCGGTTTCCAGGCATCGTCAATCTTCGGTTGGCCGCGTACGTCGACAGCCAGGAATACCGTCACATCCTGGTCGACATCGAACGAATAACCGACACCGGGTTTGTGCCAGTCACCACGATTGACGGTAACTCGTGGCAGTTTCGCCAGTTCGTCGGGCATCCAGGTGATGGCTTGCTGGTCGGTAGCACGCAGCGCGACAACGGATGGCCGTTTGATTCGACCAACTGCCAAGTGCAACATGCGACGTTGGAACCCCGCGACCAGAAACGGGTCAGACCATTGACCAGCCTTCACTTCATCATCGATCCACGGTCCGCCGTAACCACTGGCCGGGCCCCACGTTTTCAAGTCGTCATAGGAGCCGAACCAAAGGTTGCTTTGCGGTTGTCCCGCGAGTCGATTGCCTTGGATGCTGGTTTCATCGGTTGCCAGTACCAATCGACCGTTCCAATCGCAAAAGTCGGGAACATAGCGCAAGTGGCTGCCGATCGGACGCAAGCCCCTGGAGTTCTGTTCTGAGAACGTCTTTGGAAA
>JAGQPO010000849.1 GCA_020426665.1 Planctomycetales bacterium | reverse complement strand
CTCAATCTAAAATCGCCAGTGACATTCGGCCCACTCCCTGACAACTTCTGTGCCATGACGACGGTTACGTCGATCGAGACCATCCACCGCGTACGCGAATTGCAGCTTGCCGAATCGGCTTGCCGTGGCCTCTCGCTTGAACCACTTTGGTCTAGGGTTACCGACGAGCTCAATCTTGAAGGGATCGACTGGGTCATCGTTGGCGGCGAAAGCGGAAAGCGGACGATCACCAAAACATTTGACTTGGAATGGCTGCGTGACTTGAGGCAAAAGTGCAATGACGAAGGCGTCGCGCTGTTCGTCAAGCAGCTTGGTAGGAATCCGGTAGTGGACGGTGAGCCGCTCACGTTACGTGACCCTCATGGCGGTGACTGGGACGAGTGGGACGAAGAGTTTCGAGTGCGGGAAATGCCCGAGTACTTTCACGGCTATCGGAAGTGACGCGATGACGGCATGATCACACTCATTTCCAAATTCCGGCAAGTGCCCGGATTCGACTCGGCCGATACTGGAAGAGGAAAACCAGGATCACGGGAGTGCGGATGGGCAGGTAAAAAGACTGCCTTTTTCAAGTAACCCGTGGTACAATCATGCATATGGAAGACTTTCAAACACCCGACGAATCAGAACTGCTCACACGCGTTATTGCTCCGGCAAGGGGAGGACTCGCGAGAGACGTCGCCGAAGCTTTGCTTGAGCTGACGTTTCCGGCCCGCGATATCGAGCGGATGAACGAACTCGCCGAGCGGAATAGAAAGGGTGAAGCAACCGAGCGAGAATTCGACGAGCTGGAGCGCTATTCACGGGTCGGAAATCTGCTGAATCTTCTCCATTCAAAAGCGCGGTGCTCGCTTAAGAATGGATAATTCGCTTCGCGATTTCATTCGCGTAAGAGCAGGCCACCGGTGCGAGTACTGCCAGGTTCCGGAAGCCTATGATCGCCTTCCTTTTCAGCCGGACCACATCATCGCGGAAAAGCATGGCGGTCCAACGACGCGGGAGAACACCGCGTGGTCGTGTTTCGACTGCAATATTTACAAAGGGCCTTGCATCGCGGGAATTGATTCTGAATCGGGCGAGGTTACACGGCTATTTCATCCCCGGAAAGACAGCTGGTCAGATCATTTTCAGTGGGCTGGCGGTTCACTGATCGGGAAGACTCCCCAAGGTCGGGCGACCATTGCCGTGCTAAGGGTCAATTTGCCGCGACGGGTAGCGTTTCGAGAACAGCTTCGAATTGAAGGTGTATTCGCTGAATCCGAGTCTTAGGATCGGGTACAATCCCGCCGAATGCTCGCCCCGGTTGTCGGCGCTCATTTTGCCCCAATGACCACCGCGCCGGGCGGGCATTCGTATCGGCTCAACACTTCCGGCGGAACCCGCGACCAACTCTGCCCCGGTCTCGGCCCAACACCGCGCATGAGCGCAACGGCCTTGTCGCTAAGGACTTTCCACTCGGGACCGCTATGGGCATACTGTCGATCTGGTCCAAAACATTCGGATCGACCTGCGCCGATACGGCGATCGGTCGGTTCGACCGACGCGACTTGAAGCTGTTGCGACCTTGACGAAGTCGATGCAACCGCTCGCGTCGAAAATCCAAGCTTCATGCTGTCGGTGCTTCTCAGTTTGCCTCACCGAAGCACGTTGCCCACCCTCGAAATCTGGGCCAAGGGGTTGTGGAAGAACTGAAGATGCGCCCTTCTGATCGCGCGGGGAATACCAAACTTCGGCGCGACGGCACCCGAAGACGCACTCGGGATGTTGAATGCCAAGGCAGGAGAATGTCAAATACCGTAAGGTCGATGAACCCCTTTGAAACGAGTTTTTGGATCGCGCGACTGTCACGTCGCAGATGTCCGGAGTTTGCTGGCGTGCGTCAGGAAATAGTCGTATTAAGTTTGCAGAATGAACACATTACTTTTGGAGGCTTACGAATATGTATCAATCTCTATATGAGAACGAAGCGCTGAAACATGTCGTGGCCGATGGGGCTCGTCGCGTGGGCATGCACTTGGACGTCGTGCCTTTTCTTGATTCCTTAGCAATGGAGAGCATTCACGCTTTGCATGAGCAGTTTTTGCAGGTTCTGGAGCACGATGACTTGTCAGACTTTGTAGAACGCAAACGCAATCAGTCGCCTCCAGACCCAGACGCTGGATACGGAATGCGACTCCGGGCTGAGTATCAAGACGGGGCTCCCGTTGCAATGACATTTTACCGTGTAAAGGACTCGTGGCAGGCGAACTGTCTATCATTGACTGGACTTGCATTGGCTCTGGCCTCTTATTCGCCAAACGCAATGGTTCCTGCAGCGTCGCTTGTACTCAATACTTGGAAGAATCTCATCAATCTGCGCCGACCAGACGACGCCGCTCAACTGGATGCTTACGAAGCCATGCTCAAAGCAAAGGCGGCGCTAGTCCAAAAAAGCGATAAGCGAGATCCGTCGGTTCGCGAAATCCTTGCTTCATCCAATGATTTGAATACCGCAAGCCTTGATGAAATGATCGATGGACTCAATCGACTCAGGCTTCAAGGGTTGTCCGAAGTAAGCGATTGGGGCTGTGCATCGATGGATTATGAGAACCCTGAAAACCGGTGGCGACCGCGTTGGTAGCCTAAAACGTTCCGCTTGAGGAAGTCAATGGAAGTACTCCTAGCCGACTACGATTCGTCGTATTCAAATTCTGCATTTGCCAGCCGCTCACACAAGAGTGCATTCGGTTCCTTTCATCCAAATGTGGTCACTATCCGTCTCGATTTTCCGCGAGGCTCCTGGCTGAAACCATGGGAAATAGAGCGTTTCCTCAAGGACAATAAGGACGAAGATGTAAGGGCACGCAAAGCAATTGAGAGCTTTGCCTATTTCCACGAGTTGCGTCATTTTCATGATTACTTCGGCACTTTCGCTGGGATCAACTTATTCGTCAACTTTCTTCAAATTGTCAGGGAGTTTGCGGCGCTTAGCGACGCAATTCGATCCGTCGGCTTGACATGGGAATTGCCCATTACGAGATGGGCACAACGGCCAGACTGTCCAGAGCCAATTCGATTATTTGTCCACAAATACAGGGTCATGAGCTTTGCGAGAGATGTGTTTCTCGGAAGGCTCTTAATTGCAGTCGAGGAGGGCACTACGGACGATGTTTGGCGTACAGTGAGTGCCCCGGAAATTGGAATGGAGTTCCCTGTATTTGCGTCTTTGGCAAGGCGGATAAACCATGAGACCGGCAAACATCACGACGTCACGGTCTGGCAACCGCTGGGCTTTGAGGCATTGGTCGAGGGAACGGCACAGGCATTGCAGAGGACATATCTTGAAGGTTTCTGGCCGGAATCAGTTGTGGATACGGCTTGGAAGCTACTGATGGAATTTACTGGCCAGTCCGAATTCCACGTTCCGAAGACAGCACTCCCGTACAATCTGACAGACCTCTTGGTTTCCAAGTTTGCGCGACAACGGGGACGCCCCGTGTGGGAACGCGACTCCCTGCTCAAGTTGACCGACAACGCACTGATGCAATCACGACTGCAACTCAATGCGACCGACGTCCCGAGTCCAATACCTGATCGAAAGGCCACGAATATTGAAGTCGTTAGCAGGCATCCAGGTGCCGTTTTCGTCGGGGCGATGGAAAGCGCGGACTGGGCGCTCAATAAGCCTGTTGCAGCTCTGGAGTTGTCTTCGGAATGGCTCAAGTCCATCCGAGACTCATTTGCGGACTGCGAGCATCCCAAACAAGCCGTGGCTGATCCTGACGCTTCCGCCATCGACGTTGTTGAGGCGTTCGTGCGACACGAGATTATTGTGCCACTCCTTGAAGTAAGGGTCCGTTATGGGGCCGATGTGTTTTGCAATACTGCTAACTACTTTTCACATCGAAAGGAGTTTCCAGAACCGATTATCACAAGCCACCACAATGATTTTGAAACTGCAAAAGGTGTAGACGATCGAATTTTAAAGAAATGGGCAGAGTTTTGCCTGATGGCGAACGCAATGGAACAGCTGCTTGACGGAAAGGAAGTAATCGCATGCCCACGAGCGTATTCGCTGATTCCAGCTTTCGAGTTTTTTCAGATGGCCGAAGGAGGTTGCACCAAGCACATTCAAGGAAGAACTTGTCAGACTTGGACACTAGGAATGCTCTCTTCGCTGCCAAATTGTGGATTTAGAAACGTGGTCAGAACCATCGCACTAGAAAACTAAGTGTGAACGATCATTCGCGGACGCGAACACGACAAATTTGGGAGGAGAAACGTCGATGATCACTGATGCACTCTCTGCGGCGTGAACTTCTGAGAATCGGCAAAGACCGAACTAGCCGTTACGACTGCGACGAACGCCGTCGTTTCTCGGGTAATGGTGGGCGGATCAGAATCAATCGTAATCGTGCGACTCAAGTGCAAGCGTTTTTGTCATCAGACTTGACGGGCTACAGCCGCGCATTGTGAGGCTGAATTGCTGGTCGTATTCTGGCGAGTTAGTCGGCGACACCGGCGGCAGGTATATTCGGATGTCGTTGCGTGCTGACATCTGCATCGGCTGCAACGACCGAATGCAGCTTCAAAGATTCCTTCGGCGCCGAAGTTGGACAATCGAATGGCACGTAGTTTTTCGTAAGTGCTTGTCGTGAAATGACATATACAAGAAGAGCCTCACTTGCGTAGATGGATTTGCGACATTCATCAACGGCAAGGAGGCCTTCAAGATGCGGTACTATAACCAACAGTTGTTTCGGAGTCAGTTCGAATTCTTAAGACGGCAGTTTCTTCAAGACGGCGAATTCGCTTTTGCTGACATACTCTCGCGTGAAACTGACGAGCAAGCGTTAGACACGATCGAATTTGCGTGGAACGAACGCATCTACACGCCATTGGTTACTCTCTGGATCTTCCTCGGGCAGGTCATCAGCGCTGACCACTCGTGCAGATCCGCCGTGGCTCGGTTTGTCGCGCATCGGCTCGCACGAGGCGATAAAGCTTGTTCTTCTCATGCCGGCGCGTATTGCCAGGCAAGAAAACGGCTGCCTGAAAAATTCTTCGCAATGGTGACGCAGCTTGTGGGGCGAACGCTTGATGCGAAGGTGAAAGAAGATTGGCTTTGGAAAGGACGCCGCGTCTTTATGTTTGATGGATCGTCAATCTCGATGCCTGACACAGAAGCCAATCAAGCGGAGTATCCTCAGACTTGGAAATCAAAACCGGGTGCGGGTTTTCCATTCGCACGGATCGGAGTGCTTGCCTCACTTTCCTGTGGCGCCATCCTTGACATGACTTTGAGCTCCTACACGGGCAAAGGAACTGGAGAGGTCAGTCTACTCAGACGCATGTGGCACATACTCAAAAAAGGTGATGTGCTTCTGGCCGATAGTTTGATGTGCAACTGGCGCAATCTTTACGAGCTGAGTGAACGAGGGATTCCAGTAGTGACCCTAATTAACAAAGCCCTGCGCAAAGCTGACTTTCGAAAGGGAACGCGATTAGGGCCCGATGATCACCTGGTTCAATGGCCCAAAAAGCACATCCGTGACGTTGGGCGCGCTGCCCAATTGGCGATGCCCAGGTTCCTGACCGTCCGGGAGGTTCGTTTTCGCGTCGAGCGTCCGGGGTTTCGTAGCCAGGAGATTGTTGTTGTCACAACGTTACTCGACGCAGTGGAGTATTCCAAAGAAGACTTGGCGGAACTCTATCGATCCCGATGGAACCAAGAATTGGACCTGAGATCGATCAAGACGACGATGCAAATGGATGTGCTTCGATGCAAGACTCCAGAACTTGTACGGAAAGAAATCTGGACTCACTTTTTGGCCTACAACCTTATTCGAACAATCATGGCACAGGCTGCCGTGAAGCATGATCTGGCGCCGCGTACAATCAGTTTCAAGGCAACGATGCAATTGCTCGAAGCCTTCCAACCGCTGCTCTCGTACGCCGCGAAAACCCGACGGTCCTGCGAAGATCTTCGCGACCAACTGCTGTCCGCCATTGCAAACCACCGTGTCGGAAATAGACCAGATCGCACTGAACCCAGGAAGAAGAAACGACGGCGAATGCCATACGATCTACTGAACAAGCCAAGGGCCGAAGCCAAACTCGATATCTTGAAAGGACTTAGATAAAACTACGTGCCATTCGTTGGACAATCCGCCATCTCGTTCGGCTTGCCCAGATTTACGGCGGTGCCATCGACCGAAGCGGCGACAGTGCTCAACTTTATCGGTGATTCGGCTTGACTTCATCCGGCGCTACCTCGACCACGGATCAAGCAACCGCTTATCAGCCACCACCGCCAAACTGGCTCAACCTAATTCCCGCGATGACAGCTCGAATTCACCTTCTTCATCTTCACAGAGTTTGTCAGTGTGGAGCTCGGCACTAATTACCTCAAATTCCTCAAGCGTCCATGCTCCGCCTTCCTTCCGAAAGCTCCCCGATACTTCAGCTCGTATCGCGTCTCCCCACCCTGGGGTGCCCTCTTTCCGCTGGCCGTCGGCTGCGAAGTGCATGCTGCCATTGAAAGTGCACGTTTCGGTGTCGGGATTATCGATGGTTACATCCACTTCATCGCAATCGTACCGTTCCGTCGAAATCGATCCTACGTCCTGAACGCCAACACGAAAAGTTTCTAACCCGTGTTCCTTCTTTTGCTTTCGATTCTATCAGGTGCCAAAACACCGTATTCGTGGAAGACGTTCGCGGATAATCGTTAGACATGGAGTTAAGTGAGATTTGGCAACTGCCAAGTCGTTTTGTAAGGAGATCAACATGAACAACTCAGTGAAAGGGGAAGAGGAGCTAGATTGCATTTTCGCATACAGCCGTGCGGATGCGATTAAAGACGGGGTTCTTGTGGATGTGTCAGAGATGGCGCGCGAAGCAGGATTTCGCTTTCCAGTCGCATTGACTCACGCTGCATTCGAAACATGCGTTTCAGTGCCGGCGAACGTCCCATGCCAAGACGAAGAGGGACGTTTATGGGACGTTCTGAACGTTGCGAGGTTTTCAATCCTGCAGTCAGAGCATGCGCGCGAAGTGGTTTTCACGCCTCGGGTCAAAAACGATGCTGGACGAGCGAAACATCGACAACTGAAAGCCGTTGTGGGCGCTGGTGACAGCGGTGAGCCGGTGGTCACCATCATGCTTCCCACTGAAGACTAGTTCACGCGTCAAGGGGACATGTCCCCTTGACGCACCCACCTTCGTTCATCTTGAAATCCATGTATGAAACGACAAACACACCTCGCTAACGCACGAGAGTTTTCGTTGATGAAGCGGCGTCGTGTTTCTTCGGTTACACGATTGCACCGCGGTGCTCGCTTTGGAAAACCAAACTCATCTTCATGGAAGGAATCGAATTGGAAGGAACCAACCGAAAAGCTAGGAAGTGGCGAATGTCCGTGACGCCCAATCGCGATCCTCGAACGGCAAGGGTGCGATGTCATTAGACTGTGTTACCCAGTGTTCCCGGGATTGGTTTCGGAAATCCATGGGCTCCGTTCCTTTCCCATTGAACGACCTGCGGCGAGTTCAATGGGCTACGAGAAGACGGCGTTAGCTCGCTTCTCGTGGCCGGCTTTCAATGATGGCCGCCCTTGTGTTTCGCATGATTGATTGCCTCACCAAACAATCCCAAATCCGACGAAGAACTGGCCATCGCGTCTGGACCGCCCTGCCATCGCTCGATAACCTAATCAGGTCACAAGCGATCTACCGGGGGCAACCGATGGTTCAAAAGGTCACTCCATTCAATCGGCTTTCTGACGGGCAATTGTTCGGTTTTGAAGGAGCGTTGTATCGCAAGATGAGTGAATCAGTGGGCGTGCTGATCCTTCGGGCAATGCGGCAAAAAACCACCGATGACCATCTTGTCGAATTCCGCGTTGACCAGTTCGTCAAGGCGGTTTTCGATAAATAGAGATCTGCCCCACGTTCACCTTCGACGGAAACGACAAGCAACTCTGCCTTGCCCTCTGCCCGATCCCACCCTGGCACACGCAAAAGCTTCGCGGACTAGGACTTGCGGCGCTGGACCACTACGGGCATAACGTGGCGATCGAATTCCAAACAATGGACACGATAAGCAAGAAGACACCCGTTTGGATTGCTGACTAGGCTTGGCAGGGACTAGAACCTGAATCTGTAAATCCAAGTTGAATCAAAGTTGTCTTGGTGTTGTAAACGCGGTGAATCGCGGACTCAATCGCCAATCGACGTTGCAACCGGATTGTATCGAAGTTGCGTCCAAGTTGCCAACGCTGCCACCATTGTGCCACCACTTTTGGTCGATGCATTTACAAAATCGCCAATGATGAAAGTCAGAGTGTGCCAGCGGGCTTTCCTTTAACTTGGCGATCGCCAAGAAAGGTCACGTACTCAGCAGCCAATCAATTGCCGATGGTGCTGCTGCGGGAAGCGACGTGAAGTGGCCTTCACCATTCAAGATGAATGCTTCAGTAGAAGGCAGATTTTTTTGCAGGAAGTCGATCGTTTGCCGTGGTGCTGAATAGTCACAGTTACCATGCCATAATGAAATTGGAACTTGAATCTGATTGAGGCAGACATTCCACGGCCACATGATTTCCGCGAAGTCGTGAAGGATGCCTTCCACGCCACATCTTGTGGCTTCAAGGATGGTTTTGCGGAACAACGATTCGTACTTCTCCGCAAACCGCTGATCGACCGGGGCGAACACTTTGAACTGAGCATTTCCTGCCCGATCTGACCCTCGCTTCAGTAAACTGATTTGTCGTCGGAGGAACAATCTTGCCAAACGCGGTGTCTTACTCGATTGCAGAAGCTTTTTGTCAAGCTCGC
>JAGQPO010000848.1 GCA_020426665.1 Planctomycetales bacterium | reverse complement strand
GGCGGACTGGAAGTCCGCCAGTACAAGTTACACTCAACCCTGGAATTTGATCTGGACGAAGCACTCGCCCAGCCAATTAACCCAACTGGGCATCAGGCGAAGCGAGCAGGGTTTCAACCCACGCCACGCCAGAATCACCTACTTGGTCGTTCCGTCCGTAAACGTTTCCGTCGGCAACACCAGAATCCACTCCGGCCAACAACCGACTCAAATTGGATCGCATTTCTGGTTCACTCCAGTCGTAGCGACCGATCAAGTGATCCAAACGCAACGGACGAGGGACCGCGTGTAGTCTGCCGGCGGCAGCCGCGGCGGCAAAATTGGCCCGTGAAATCAAGGTCCGCGTCGTCAACCAAGCACGACCGCCGGGCCATCCGAACACGCTGGGCGGCAAAAACAGATCCTGTCCCATCGCCGCCGACCATTCGCTCAACAGCAGCGTGCTGGGCGTTGATTCAAATAATTCCAAACCGCGCACCGCGCCGACAATGAATTCGATGGGTCCCAGCGGTCGATTGCCGATGTTGTCGTCTCGAAAGAATCTCTCGGATCGAAGCACCGTTTCGATGCCCCAGCGAATGTCCAGATTGTGCGTTCGCAGCCCTTCCGCCAGCGCATCGACCTGGGGCGTTGCGATAACATTTTCCCCCATCAACAACTCACAAATGCGATTGGCAATCCGCTTTGCTGTGGCCTTATTTTCGGCCAGGATCTTCAGCAGGTCATCGCCGTTGAAACGTCCCGATTCACCCAGAATCGTCTTTTCGCCATCATCATGGATTTGTTCGTCGTAATCGAGCTTGCCCTCGTCAATGGTCCAGCCCGTCAAGGCGCGTGCAGCTTCCTTGACATCCGACTCGGTGTAATTGCCCTCACCCAACGTGAACAGCTCCATTACCTCGCGCGCCAAATTTTCATTGGGATGGTCTTTGTGGTTCACCTGGGCGTCCAACCAGACCAGCATCGCAGGCGACTTGACGACTCCCCCCAACAATTCGCGAAAATGAGATTTCGCGAATTGACGCATCCAATCGTTCTGCCGTTTCATCATCGACAGATTGCGAACCTTTTGAATGCCTGTGGCGAAGTGATTGTGCCACATCAACACGAGACGCTCGGTCAGCGGGTCGGGCGTAAAGATCATGCGAAAGATCCACCATGATTTCAGCCGGTCGACGCGTCGACTGGTCACCGCATCACGACCCAAACGCTGCGAAAGCGATTCGAAGTCGGTTTTTTGGCTCGCGACGTGCGTCCGGCCGGCAATCAAACGGTCGATCGCCGCGTCGGGGCCATCACGGAGGTCTCGTTGAACTTGTGCCCAGGTCGCCCCGAATGCCGCGCGTCGATACAGATGAATCACACGACGTTCGTTCCAAGGCATTGCTTCGGTCGGCGCATACCGCTCCCACGCTTGTATCGTCATGGCACAACTCCACTACTTAGAATCGACGGTGGACAGTTTCAATTCACCGGCATCGATCGTTTGACCGATTTCCGGCAGGATCTCAATCGATTCGATCGCCGCATAACCGTCTGGAGCAATCACGGTCAGCTTGTGTTGCAGATCAGGAATCAGCCGCTCTAACCGAAACGCACCGGATGAGTCTGTTTTCGTCGCAGGCCGTTTTGTCCAGACACCGTACCGACCCTTGGGATGCTGCGGATAATCGACGAAGACATCGACGTCCGAAAGCGGTTGTCCGTTGGAATCCTTCACCACACCCGTTACCGTCGCCCATGATGTCATCACGACTGTGTCCAGACTCTCGCCGAGTCGTGTGACCGCACTGGCGATCAGTTTTCGATCCTCGTGAACAAAGACCAGCAACCGGTCGCGTCCCGGACGCAACATGCGAACAGTAAATTGGTCGTCGGCAAGCTTACCGCCCAGATTTTCACTGTAACCTGCCGGCGGAGCACTCTCTTCACCGAGACCCGACATGCCCCCACCTGCCTCGCGGTCGTCGTATCCAAAATCGTTCATGTTCGTGAAGGTTGCACCATTGACCGGAACGCCCGACTGGTCAATCAGATTCCCTTGCATCGTTTCGCCCGGATCGGCTTCCAGCTCCAGCTTAACAAGCGGTTCATCTGGTTTCGGATCGATCACGGTGTAAGCGTGTGACAGTTCGGCAAAATGAAAATTAATATCGATCAACGCGTTCTTGCGAATCTCGTCTGTCGACCCGACCAGCGGATAATCACTCTGTCCCTGCAGCGTGACGCGGATGAGGCCTCGTCCCGGATAGGCGTTGAAGCGAACAATACCGGTTTCGTCGGCCGAGTAAAACTGTCGGAAGCCGTCACCGGGTTTGTAATTCCCCCGACTTGATTCGCGATGCAACGGATTGTCGTCCGTCGGAGCGTAATGAACTTCGGGATGCAACAATTGACGACTCTTTTTATCGACGAGTGTTAATTCGACCGGAACCCCTTTTCGGATCGCGATGTCGTGTGAAATCGGATCCAAACCGGGCGTGTCGATGGCCGTTGTGTAACGCACCAGATAGCCGCTGGAAAACCTTGGCCGCGTCGTCAGTTGGTATAATTTTGACTTCGGCAAACCCGTCAGCTCGTATCGTCCGTTGGCATCCGTGACGGCCCGCACCAGTCGATGCGTGTTCTCCTCCTCTCCATAGACGGTGATGCCGGGCACTGGCGATCCGCTTTGGATGTCTCGGACGATTCCCTGGATCGGTTTCGTCGGTTCAACAATCAACTCGATCGATCGTTCCTCTCCGGTCATGTCGATCGAAACCCGTTTGGTAGCGATGCGTCGACCATCAACGTACAGGTGAACTCCTTTTCGATTGGTGGGTAATCCTCGGATCTCAAACTCGCCTTCGGAATTGGTTTTGACGTCGCTTGACAGTCCCGTCCATGTCGGTTGCCATAACTCAGAATGCGTCGGCTGGTCATCACTCAAGTAGTGAAAATTGACTGCGGCGTCGGCCACCGGTTGTCCTTCGATGTCAATCACTCGCCCACGCAGCGGAACCGTCCCGCGGATCCAGATTTTGCCGCGTGATTCCAGCTGACCGAGATTACACCAGCCGACTCCCATGGCGTCCTTGGAAGCGACAACCTGGACCTGCTTCCAAGAATCCGGCCAGATTGTCCAAGGGGTATCGTTCAAAAGCTCTGGAGAGAACGTGAACTGGAAATTTCCGTCTTGGTCACTGATCGCAACCACGCGAGGCGCGACATCGATTTCCTCGCGTGGGTGCCATTCTTCATAAAAAGCCCAGTGCCCGATCCTTTCATAGAGACTGATGCTCACACCGGCAACCGGTTTTTCACCGTGAAGAACTTGGCCGGAGAACATCAAGGGATCACTGGCTTCTTCGTGACTCTCGACCGTCGCGGTGACCAGCGTCGGAGTTTCCGCTTCCGATGCTTCTTCAGCCGCCCGCTCGACCGGCGTTTCTGAACCGCTGGAATGAAGCGTTCCAGCACCAATCGTCAACGAAAGCAACGTGGCGACGAGCAGCGTCATGCACGCGACCGTTGACCGCACCGGACGGCGGCAAACCGTATCGTCCAGCAACGCGTGGATTCTTTCATCCAGTCGGCCACGATGCGCCATCGCCAGGCCGGACGAGAACACGGCGATCCGACATGTTTTCAGTGTCTCAATCAACTGCTGAGCATAGTCACTGGGCCGTCGCCCGGTCGATAAAACGCAGTCGTCACAAGCTTGTTCCCGTTCGACCCTCATTCTTCCGATCGCGTACCAGGCGAGCGGATTGAACCAGTACAGCGCGACGACGATTCGGCCGAGCAATTGACTGGCCAGGTCGTGGCGTTTGATATGCGCCAGTTCGTGCAACAAAATACATTCGGTCTGTTGCCGGTTCCACTGCCGCCAATTGATAGGCAGCACAACGTAGGGTCGCAACCAACCGAACACCGCCGGCACGTCCCTCGTTGCCGATTCGTACAATACGATTCGACGACGCAGACCAATTTGCCGGGCGAGATCGACAACGCATCCGTTGATGTCAGGATCCGCGACACGGCTACAGCGACGGTGGCGGTACGACTGGGTGAACACAACCAATAGAAACGGCGTCAGCGCAGCGATGGCTCCGATCATCCAAACGGATACCAGCGAAACGGCTATTCGAGTTGTGGCCGCTTCATTGGCCGGCTTCCATGTGCCCGAGTTTTCAGTAGCTGAATCAGATCCTCCGGCGACGACCGTTCCCATCGGCACTGGAATCAGTCCAGCCGCGACTGCCGCGTCCGCGTTGTCATCGAAGTTGCGACCGTCGTTTGCCGCAGTCGCGATCGGAAATCCCAAATTACCTGCTCCCGAATCATCTTCGTCACGTGCGGGGTCAACCCACGTCGACGCGGGTGCGACCTGGGTCGGCGGAGCCGGCAGCAGGTTAAAGCGGATCGCCGGAAGCGTCGCGACCGCCAGCGGAACCACCAACGCGGAAAACAGAGTCATCACCCATACGTGATGTCGCAGCGCGGCCGATTGGCGATGCATCAGTCGGCATAACAGGGCGGCGACGGCAAAAACGATAGCCACCTTCAAGGAAGCATCCGTAAGCGTCGCGGTGTTCCACGTGCCGACCGAGATCAATGAACTTAAATCAATCGTGTTCATCTACTTACCCTCTTTGCGGGCGTTCTTGATCAAGGCTTCCAGCCGCGCAAGTTCCTGGTCCGACAAATCGTCAGAACGCAAATCGAGTGCTGCCGCCATCGTGTCCGCGATCGAATTACCGAAGAACGTCGACATGATGTGCGACAACGCCGAACGACTCGCTTTACTGCGTGACTGGGTCGGTCGATAGACATACTTTGTTCCGTCGCGACGATGCTGCACCAACCCTTTGCCTTCGAGCAACCGCAGCATCGTGCGCACCGAGTCGTACGCCGGCGGATCGTGCATTTGCTCTAGAACATCACTGACAGACGCTTCCCCCAGCCGGAAGACGATGTCCATGATCTGCCGCTCGCGCCTGCCGAGCTTGGCCGACGGTTCACTTTTCTTCGCCATACCCTGGACCTCCCAATCGCCTGACCCCCGATCAAACATCCGGTAATGCATTACCACTGGTATTAAATTACCAGTTCAGTCGACGCGGTCAACAAGAATATTGGCCGAATTGAAAAAAAGAAGGTAACGGCATGCGCGGCGTGATCTACCGGTTCGTCTGGCGATAAAGGGCATCACTGTTGGTGCCTAGCCTATTGGCGATTCCCTGTGACTGTGTAGCAGCCACAAACGGCGGCGGCGAAAGCCTGCACACCAACACTCATCCTGCGTCTCTGATAGTGAATGGACTTGCAAAAGCGCAACGTCAAAACGTCGCCCGCAGGTTGGGCAAAAAAATGGCGGCGTTATTGCTTCGTCCAGACTTACTTATACGGTTGAGTGGGACATGCAAAATGGACCTCCAGTCCGCCAGAAATCGACTTTTATCGACGGACTGGTAGTCCAGGGCTTTCAAGGTGTTTGG
>JAGQPO010000847.1 GCA_020426665.1 Planctomycetales bacterium | reverse complement strand
AAGCACTGGCGGCATATCTGGAAAAAGCTGCGACGCCACTGGCCGACAAAGTCAGCGGCAACGAAAAAGAAATGGGGCAGCTGCGCGAGATTCTGATGAACGCCGGTTTCCGACGCGAAGCCGCGCCGGTCGTCTATAAAACCATCCAACTCGGTGCCTCGGCGTTCGGATTGTTCATCGGCAGCACTTACGGTTTCTTCGCCAACGGCTTCGGTCAAGACATGATCATCAAAGTCGGCGGCGGACTGATTATCGGATTCATGATTCCGAAGTTCGCGCTCGGCATGATGGCCAAAAAGCGAATGGAGAGAATCTTCCTCGGTCTTCCCGACGCACTCGACTTGATGGTCGTTTGTGTTGAAGCCGGCTTGGGGATGGACCAGGCGATGCGTAAAGTCGCAGAAGAAATGGAGAAAAGCCACAAGGAAATCGGCGAAGAATTCGGAATCGCGAACAAGCAACTACAACTCGGTCGGACTCGCAGCGAAGTCCTTCAGGCGTTGGGCTTTCGAAGCGGTGTTGATGACCTGAAACAACTGGCGTCGATCTTGATCCAGGCTGACAAGTTCGGCTCCTCCATCGCCGCGGCGTTGCGTGTCCAAAGCGATGCGATGCGATGTCGCCGTCGTCAGATCGCGGAAGAAAAAGCGGCCAAGACGGCTGTGAAGATGATCTTTCCGTTGGTTCTATTCATCTTCCCCGGAATCTTTGTCGTATTGGTCGGACCGGCCGGGATCAGCATGTATCGCAACATGCTAAGCCAGTAATCGGACGGTCGTCAGCGGTCATCTTATTCTATTGCGGCACGTCGCCTCGCGCGACGGTCATTTGAACATCGGCGACCAACCGATCCGAATACTGTGTCATCGTAAACTCGCCGCCGCGAAACCAATTCAACAGCGGTGACAAATAGTCGGCCGGCGGGTTGGGCAACGGCTCGTTCCCGTTCCATGCCGTACTCCGCCAGCGCTTTTCCACCTGGTCGTACTCGTACTGGCCTCCCAGAGGGCATTGCAGCGGAACACCCAACACGAGAGTGACGCGATCAATTGCATCTTCTGGTTCGACGTGCAATTGCTGTGAAAACAAATTTAAAAAGTCCGCGCCGGCGCGACTGCTGGTCGCAGCCTTTTGATACAGCTGGTTGTTGACCCAGCCTTCCAGTTGGCTGCCCAACAAGCTGCCGATTCTGCCGCGTGCTGTCGCCGGATCGCCAACGTCGGTCGCCTCCAAAAACGGCAGTGACCCGTTCAGCACCTCGGGCTGAAAGGACAACACACTGAACCCGCCTCCGGTGTACCGATACAGGCCACCGATCAATTTAGTCATGCCGGGACCGACCGGGCGGCCGCGACCGAGTCCCAGTGGCAATCGATCCAATGCACCCGGTTGCGGCCAGGCACCCAAGTAGGCGGGCAGTTGGCGCAGCGCCCAATACGTTTTCAAAATCCCGTCGAACTCTCCGGGTTCCGGGGGAAACGTGTCTTTGATGGCCGCAAACAAATGCGTCGGCGGCCCCAGTTGGTCACTCGCGACGTGCGCCTGGACGGCAACGATATCGTCGGGGGCGAATCGCATCGCAACTCCGGTCGGCGGACCGAGTTGCTTGGCCCACTTGCCGTACTTTTCGGGCGTCAGCGGAGCGATCTCGGCGTGGATCGAGATACGTTCCATCGTCGTGTCGCCCGGAATGTCCTCGCGCCGCAGTGCAACGACGATCGGATCCATCTGCGGAAACCGCTCGCTGTATTCGCGCGCGATCCGCGAATACCAATCGAACTCCTGTTGCGTCACTGATTCAATTTCGATGTCCGCGATCGGCAAGAACGTTCCGCGCACGCCACGCAATGTGTCGATCACTTGGTCACCCAACGCAACCACGCCGCTGCCGTCGCTGCGGTTTCCGAACGAGACGGGCAAGAAACCTTCGTCGATCAAATCATCCACGCCAAGGGCCTCGCCGTTTTCTGCTTTGACACCTTCGGCCGCGGCGGCCAGACGAGCCAGGTGGACCAGCGACACATCGCTCTGGGCACTTGAGCGCCGACGAAGTTCGATCATGTACTCGGGCGACACCAGACCCTGAAGCATTTCGGGTGAAAAGTAGGCAAAGATCGTGTCGTCGCGACTGGTCGGAACCAACGAACGCGAAAGTCGAAACGATTCCGATGCGGCCAACGACTTACCGCTTTGGCCGACTTCAAAAAACCGACGCACCAAAGTCTTGCTGTTGGTGATCAAAAAATAACCGTCGTCCTCGGCCAAGAACGACCGCACCGAGTTATCTGCGCTGGAAAGAAAGGAGACGTCACGTCCAGCAATTTTTACATTCTTTAACGTCACCGATTTATCTTTACTTGCGCGGCCGGATCGATCCGACGACAATGACGAACGCAGAAGAAACGCGTTGGTCGACTTCAGGATCACGCCCATCGTCGCGCCATCGGCGGTAAATAAATCGCGTCCGATGACGGCCTGGTCTTCGACAACCGTCGGCCCCAAGACGCGCGAGAGCTGATTGATTTGAACGGCGATCTGATTTTGGAACCGTGTCGTCGATCGGTCTTCGGTGCCTCGAAGGGTCAGCATACGGCCGACATCCCCGCCATATTCGTTGGCCAAGTCCAAGAACCAAAGGTAATTCTTGAACGCGCCGAAACGCATATAAAAACATTCCGGTGGGACGCGCGACGCGATCGGTTCGGTATCCACGGAATCATCGATTTTGGGTAAAGTCGGCGCTTTCCAACGTGGTCCTTCGGGCAATTCAAACATCGCCGCGGTATCGCTTCGCAGCGGCGCGGGCTGGTTGATGTCCGTCAATCCCGCGGCCGTGCGACGAAAAATCTCCTGTGTCACCTCTTCGGCGCCGCCGAGATACTTGAGCGTTGCCCACAACGGGTCGCCCTGTTCTTTGGTTTCGATGAACCACTGTGGCAACTGGTTTCCTGTTCTGCCGCTCAACATCGCGACCAAGTAGTTCTCGACCCACGGCGGGTAATCGCCGGCATCGATCTGGCGTTTGGCGTTGGCCGCATAGCTCGCCCACCAAGTCGCCAGTAGAGTTCCGAATGCATTGACGTCCTGGGTCGGCACCAGTTCATAAACACCGACGTCGCCTAATCCGTCCGCAACACGGACTCGAAGCGGATCATGCCCCTTAAAAAGGAACGTCGCGCGGCGGGCAATGATCTGAGACGTGGGAGCATCTTTGTCGGTGATCTCGCGGATCAAATTTCCGATTCGGTTCAACAATCGGCCGTTCCCGGGCTGTGGAACCGGTCGCTCAGATGGCGGAATGATTCGCGCTTCGACATCGTCCGACACTGGATAAAATAGTCGGCCCGAATCGCTGGTCACCGTGATCGGGCGTGGTGTTCGCCCCACAATCGGCACCGCCAACGGTATTTCAATCGTCGCGATCCCATACAACTGATTGTCGGGGCCGAGCACCGCCGACGCCAACACGTCGACTGCCCCGGCTGGACGTGAGCCGATCGCCGCGCAAGCAAAAACGGACAGGATCGCGAACGTGAACTGCAAAAATCGCATCAGATAACCTAGATTCAAAACGGCTCCGGGCGCCGGGTCGTCACCGGTCACCGCCTTCGCGATACTAATGATCGCCGACATTTCTCAGCGACATTATCTCCCCCAAGACCTTTTTTGGATAGCCAAACAGTGGATAGCCCCTCCCGCAGCGGTGTTTTTGAGGCCAGCACCGACGCCCGACTCGAATCATTTGCCGAATCCATCAGCTTCGATCGGCGGCTTTATCGCCAAGATATTCGCGGTTCGATCGCCCATGCCGACATGCTGCGGTCAGTCGGACTGATTAGCGAAGATGATTTTACGGCGATTCGCGACACCTTGAAGCAGATCGAATCGGAAATCCAAGCCGACAAGTTTCCGATCCGCCTGGAATTAGAAGATATTCATATGCACATCGAATCGGTCCTGATCGACCGAATCGGAGATATCGGGCGGAAACTTCACACCGCCCGCAGCCGTAACGACCAGGTCAGCACCGACGCCAGAATGTGGGTCCGCGAAGCACTGGACCAAGTCGACAGGCTGCTGCTGGAACTGCAAAAGGCGTTTCTTGGGCGTTGCGAATCAGACTTCGATGTCATTTTGCCGGCCTACACCCACTTGCAGCGCGCCCAGCCCGTGCTGGCGCCTCATTATTGGTTGGCGTACATCGAAAAATACGAACGTGATCGGCAGCGAATCGCCGATTGCCGACGCCGAGTCAATCATTGTCCACTGGGAGTCGCCGCGGTTGCCGGAACGACATTGCCGATCGATCGCCGCCAAACCGCCAAGGCTCTCGATTTTGACTCCGTCACTGCAAACAGCTTGGATACCAGCAGCGACCGAGACTTTATCATCGAATCCGCCTTCGTGCTTTCGATGATTGCTTCACACCTCAGTGGCTGGGCCGAAGAATGGATTCTGTGGAGTACGGTTGAATTCAACTTCATCAAAATGCCGCATCAGTTCTGTACCGGCAGCAGCATCATGCCGCA
>JAGQPO010000846.1 GCA_020426665.1 Planctomycetales bacterium | reverse complement strand
CAAAAAGCCCTCAAGTTTCACCCACTGATTTGGCGGAAGAGCCATAGGCTTAATGTGTCTGGCGCGGTGGTTGATGATGACTTTGTTGAAACGATTAATGCCTTGCCGAGACTGCAATATCTGCACTTAGTTGATCCTGTCTTTGCATTGGAGTATTCCGCGACACCGCGAAAGGCACTTCCGCTCGTGACGATCAGTGGCGGAACGGTTGATCCCGCTTCGTTAACGATGCTCGGGTCTTTCGAGTGCTCACTCCGTCTCATTGGCTGCACACTGAATTTACCGGTCGATGAGCCTTTCGAAATGCGGGAAACAAAAGCGATTTGGATCGAACGGTGCTCTTTGACGGACGATTTACTGCTTCGTTTCGTAGACCTGCCGAATTTGAAATGGTTTACCACACGCAGCGACGCTGTGACAAAAGCAGCTCGAGACACGTTTAGGGAAACGCGTCCTGACGTATCAATCGAGTGATTCAAGTGTTGATTATTTTCTCCAATTCACAACCCGAACGCGTGAGCGAGGGACTCCGCTGGGTCTGTCCGTACCGGACGAGCACGCACATGCTTTGACGTCGCGTTCGCTTGTTGACTCGTTGCGCAAGCAAGGGAAGAGGCAGTTGTGGCTGGTCCCTCGCTGACGCATTCGGGTTGGGATTGCAGGCACGACGGCTTCCCTCGTTGGTCGCGGACGATCATTGCGCCGACCTGAGTGCGATGACCCAGGCGATTGAAACCATAATGAGTGCCAACGATCCGGTCGCGAATTGCAATTTGTCGTTGGCGCGCCAGCGGACGGGCAAACGACTGATCAAGAATCCGATCACCAAACCGGCCAGGAATCCCGTGACGTGGGCCATCACATCGACGCGTCCACCACCGATCCCGATGAATGACAACAGCATCATTCCGCCGACCAGCGGACTCCATCGACGCAGTAGACTTTCGCCGGCCGAGACCCTCGGGCGAAGCGCGTCGGCGACCAAGATACCGAGAGCAGCAAAGACCGCAGTCGAAGCTCCCACCGAGGTGTGTTCGTCGGATTGAACCATCGCGTTGACGAGGTTGCCGAGTGATCCGGCCACCACGATCGACAGCCACGCCATGCCTCCGCCAAGTGTTCTGCCGGCAAGGAATCCGAACAACACGCCGAACAACAGGTTGGAAGCCAAGTGGCCTTCATCCAAGTGAAGCGTCAACGCGGTGACGGTCCGCCACCATTGTCCCGACATCACTTGCCCCGACTGCATTTGTCCGGGCGTGAACAGGTCCACGGCAAGTCCCCACGGCAACGTTGCGATTCCGACCGCCAGGACGACGACGGCATACAACATTACGCCGGGTACGGCTCCCCCGAACACCGGAGCCAGCGCAATCACTCGACTTGACCGCGTCAGATTCTCGCGACGATATTCGTCAAGCTCGTGTTCGGCACGCTCGACCGATACTTCATCGACGCTCAACAGCCAACGACCGTGATCGAAATCAACTCTCGCCATGATTCCGGCGGAATCAAGAACCAGCCGCAACTCCATGCACTCTGGCCGGCTATTCGTTTCGAAAATAACGGTTGAGTTTCTCAATTTTTGATCCGCTGAATCTCAAAAATGGTCAATGATCCCACGGCGATCTTGCGGAAACGACCATTCGGATTGCGTGGCGATGCGTTACATTTGACAAAGACATTTTTCAATCGTTATTCAACAACTCGCATGCCTGATCTGTCTGTCCTGACAACATTCGTCGGCGAACACAAAACCTTGTTATCGTGGTTCGCTGTAATTTCTGGGATTTTGTTCGTCGGCTGTCTGTTGGTCGTGCCGTGGTTGGTCACGCGAATTCCCTCAAATTACTTCCTCAGCGATCATCGACCGAAGCTGCCTTTTGCAGATCGGCATCCCGTCTTGCGTTGGACAGGATTGATCGCAAAAAACCTGGTTGGGGGGATTTTGATCGCTGCCGGCGTCGCAATGTTAATCTTGCCAGGGCAAGGCATCTTGACGATGGTGATGGGAGGGCTGCTGTTGGATTTCCCGGGAAAACACCGCCTAGAACGAAGGGTCATCCGAATCAAATTCGTCCTCCGGTCAATCAATTGGCTGCGACACCGGTCCGGGGTGGAGCCGATCAAGGTGGATTCAATATAACGCTGCGTATTACTCCGCATCAAACTCTTGCATTGCGTTTCCATTGATCAGAACTTTTCTGCACTGGCCCACCTGATCGACCGCCTTGCCGACGAGCCCTGAGAACAGATTGCCTGAGATCACCAGGGCTTCGCAGTTTTCGAGTAAAATGCCGGTCGCTTCATTCGGGTTCTGCTCCGTTTTGCTGGGTGTGTTGTCTCGTTTGGTGACTGCAACGCCGTCAGCCGTTCTGCCGATCCAGCTGTCGCTAAAGTTGTTTGCGCTGATCGTGATGCTTCCCGACTGGCTGCGAACTGCGATGCCGACCTTTTTGACAATGGTGAAGGTGTTGGCGGAGATTGCACATCCGTGGGCGTCACGAAGGTCGATGCCTCCGGTGAATTCGTGAGCAATCACATTGGCCGACATGGTGATGCCGTAACAGTCACGATCGATAACGATTGCCCAACCCTGGCATTCTTCGATCATATTGCTGGCCACGACTGAACCGTACGTATTTTCGATGACAACACCGTCACCCAAGTGATCGTCTAAGTTATTTCCACTCATCGCCAGGTTGAACGAGTCGACGCAGCGAACGCCGTCCTGGTTTTCTTCGAACTGATTCGCCGACACGATGATGTCGTGGCAGCTGTCAATGGCCAGTCCGCTCCGTTTGTTGTAGGTCAATAAACAATCGCTGATGCGCGGATCTTCGTAACAGAAATACAGGTTAATGCCATCTCCGCCGTTGTAGCTGCTGGAGACGCCTTGGATGAAGATTTCTTCGATGTATCGAGCTTCGATTCCCGCGCCGCTGTTCGGGTTTCCCGTTACCCTAAGGTTGGCAATGTTGACCCGCCACAAACGGTCTTTAGAGGCAACACTTTTGCCAACAAAGTCGGGATGCTCGATCAGGATCGCGGGTTTCCCATCGCTGTTTTTGTTGACGATTGTTGTGCCGGATCCATAACCCTCTACGCGTGTGTCGCCGGTCTTGATGTGTAGGGGCTGGGTGATTTCGTATGTTCCGGGCGGAATTCTTAGCACGCCTCCGGTCACGGGGATGGCATCGGCCGCCTCCTGTAACGATTTAAAATCACCGGCGTTGATGACGGCATCGCTGGCAACGGCTTCGGAAGCCAAACACAGCAGCGGCATCAGGCAAAATAAACTTCGTATGCGAATCATGACGTTTTCTTTTTTGGGTGGGGACACGCGTGGGGTTCAGCAAGTATAACGGAAGTGTGTGGTGATGAATCAATGATCTCGAGCGTCAATCACGAAGCGTTCCGATTGACCTTTATTTGCCGCAGGACGCCAGCCGAGTTTTAGCAAAAAGTATGTCCGTTGCACGATTTCTTTTGATGCTGCCGACGATCGCCGCGTGGATGTGTGGCGTTAGCATTGCGCAAACGCCCGACTTCGAAAAAGAAATCGCACCGCTGTTGATTCGGCGCTGTATCGAATGTCACACGGGCAGCGATCCCGCGGGCGGATTGTCATTGCAAACGCGAGACGGACTGTTGGCCGGCGGCCATTCAGGTGATGCGATCGACGGATCGACACCTGATGAAAGTTTGCTGCTCTCACGCGTCGTCGACGGAGAGATGCCGCCAGAAAAACAGGGGCGGTCGCAAAAGATTCCGGACGATGAAGTCCAATTGCTGACACGATGGCTACAGTCGGGTGCGGACTGGCCTCCGCAACGCCGATTGGATCTGTTTGAGCGGACCAATGATCTGCGCGCGGGACGGGACTGGTGGTCTTTACAGCCGATTCGTCCGCCGCAGATACCGACGGTCGGCGGCGCTGTACCCGATTCGCCCATCGATGCGTTCGTGTTGGCAAAGCTTGACAAGGCTGGGATGGTTCCGGCGCCGCAAGCCGATCCTGCGACGCGGCTTCGGCGTTTGTACATCGACTTGATCGGACTGCCACCGACTGAACACGAAATCGAGACGTTTGTTGCCGATCCATCAACCAAAGCCTGGGAACATACGATCGATCGATTGTTGCAGTCGCCGCAATATGGTGTGCGTTGGGCTCAATACTGGTTGGACGTTGTGCGATATGCCGACACCAGCGGTTATGAACGTGACCAGGAAAAGCCCTTTGCTTGGAAGTACCGCGACTGGGTCGTTGATGCATTGAATGACGACATGTCTTATGACCAATTTGTCGTCCATCAATTGGCCGGCGATGAAATCGACGAAAAAGACATCAACAGCGTGATCGCGACCGGCTTCTTGCGTCTGGGGACGTGGAATGACGAACCGAATGATCCGGCTGATTACCAATACGATCGACTGGAAGATCTGGTGCATACGACGTCGACGGCATTCCTTGGCATGACCGTGAAATGCGCGCGATGCCATGACCACAAGTTTGATGCGATCACACAGGATGACTATTACCGGATGGCGACTGCTTTTTGGGCGGGGCCAATTGATCGGGGCGGCAAAACGTTGGGCGGCCCCACGTCGGAAGAGCTGGGATTCGAAGACGTTCTGGGGTGGACGGACACCGCGATCAAGCCAGAGCCGCTGTTCGCACTGAAAAATGGCGAACGTCAACATCCGCTGCACGAAGTCGTTCCGGCAACGTTGTCGCTGTTGCCAGAATTGGAAATGGAGTTGGCATCGCCGGGGCCGGATGCGACGACGACGACACGGCGGCTTCAATTGGCCAAGTGGATCGTCGATCCGAGGAACCCGATCACACCTCGCGTGTTGGTAAACCGCCTTTGGCAACACCATTTCGGCCAAGGGATTGTTCGCACGCCAAACAACTTTGGTTTCCTGTGTGATCCCCCGACACACCCCGAATTATTGGATTGGTTGGCCGCGGAGTTTGTCAGTGGAGGATGGAAGATCAAGCGTCTACACAAGATGATTTTGATGAGCGCGACATGGCAACAAGCTTCTGTCCACCCGAGACAGGATGAATATCATTCGGTGGATGCCGGCAATCGGTACATTTGGCGGGCAAATCGACGCCGATTGGACGCTGAAACTTTGCGAGATGCGATGTTGTACTGCGCCGGCGAATTGCAGTTGCAAACCGGCGGAGTCGGCTTTCGGCCGACCATCAGCAAGGAGGCACTC
>JAGQPO010000845.1 GCA_020426665.1 Planctomycetales bacterium | reverse complement strand
TTCTTCATCGATCACGGCACCGGCGTGGTGGTCGGAGAGACGTGCGAAATCGGCGATCACGTCAAATTGTACCAAGGCGTCACGCTGGGCGCCCTGAGCTTCAAAACCGATGATGATGGTACTTTGATTCGCGGCCAGAAACGTCACCCTACCATTGAAGACGGCGTGGTCGTTTATGCGAACGCAACCATCTTGGGTGGTCGCACCGTGATCGGTCACGATTCGGTCATCGGATCAAGTGTTTGGATCACCAAGAGCGTCAGCCCACGCACGACTGTTGTTCTGGAGCAGCCTTCTTTGAGAGTTCGAGGCGGCGAAAAAGACACTCACTCGCCGGATCAAAGCAATTACCAAATCTGAACGGCTTGTCGGCAATCCCGACGCGGCCCTTGGCGGCTTAAGTCGCCGTCGCATTTGGCGGAGCCGGTCTGGAAAAAACGCATTGTCTCTTGGGCGACGGATTCCCGATCAAGTAGAATTACCAAACCGGTCCCTCGGGATCCCCCCGCGTGAACCGGCCCCGCTTTATCCGCCCTCCATCCGCCTCCCTCCCTTTTGCCGACCGCCCGATTCGATGCAAAAACTGTCACCATTCGACGCCATCACTCGCACACGAATCGTTTTCGGCCAGGGCACATTCTCCCGCTTGGGTGAACTGGCGGCCGAATTCCGCCCGGGCTGCGTGTTGGTGGTCAGCGACCCGGGATTGATTGATGCTGGACACTTCGGTCACGCCGTCGATCACTTGCGCGCCGCAGGGTTACACGTCGAGTCGTTTCATGACTTCGCGGAAAACCCCACATCGGCGATGGTTGATGCCGGTGTTGCCAAGGCCGCCCAAGTGCAGCCCGACCTGTTGATCGGACTCGGCGGCGGAAGCAGCATGGATTGTTGCAAAGGAATTAATTTCGTCTACTCAGGTGGCGGTTCCATCCATGATTACCACGGCGTCGGCAAAGCCACCGCGGATATGTTACCGATGATCGCGGTTCCGACGACCAGTGGCACCGGCAGCGAGGCACAATCGTTTGCCTTGATCAGCGACGCAGACACGCACGTGAAAATGGCGTGCGGGGATCCCAAGGCGGCCTGCCGTATCGCTTTGCTGGATCCCGAACTGACAATCACGCAACCTCGAAGCGTGACCGCACTGACTGGCATCGATGCTATCTCACACGCCATCGAAACCTATGTGACCAACCGGCGCAACCCGATGTCGATCACCTACTCCCGACGCGCCTTTGGTTTACTGGCCGCCGGTTTTTCACGCGTCCTGTCGTCACCGAACGACATTGACGCGCGCAGCCAAATGCAATTGGGCGCCTGCTTCGCCGGCATGGCAATTGAAACGTCGATGCTGGGCGCCGCCCATGCAACCGCAAATCCACTGACCGCCCGACACGACATCACCCACGGTCAAGCGGTCGGAGTGATGTTGCCCGCCGTCATTCGCCTCAACGGACAACACCACTCCGATTGGTATGCAGAACTGCTTCGCGAAGTTGAACCAACGATCGTCGAATCGGAGGCTCCCGAGCGACTGGCCCAAATGGTTGTTAAATGGTTGGAAGAAGCCAACATGGCGACCAGCTTGAACGCGTTGCAAATCCCCGCCAGCGGAATTGAAACGTTTGTCGAGGAAGCACTCAAGCAATGGACCGGCACCTTCAATCCTGTACCACTGGACAAGACCAACGCCGAACTGCTGTACCGCTCGGTCGCGTAACATCGTTCGGCCACTGGTTGCTGTTAGACTTCGCTAGAGTTCCGTCAACGTTTGATTTTTTGGGGGGTAGCGGAACTCGTCAACAGTTTCGATTCGTCCGGCAATTCACGAAAGTCTTGACGACTTCCGCTACGTTCCCAACCGTAAAATCGAATTGGAACCAAGCACTCGTCCTTCGTTATTTCGTTACCCCTTGATCGCGTCGGACATTGTTTTGACAAGCCTCGCAATCATCGTGCTCTCTTTCTGAGAAACGCTGCCGATCCCGAGGTGTCCGCCCGATGCCTTTGCCACGGCGGTCATCTGTTTTTCCGTCAACTTGATTAAACGTTTGGCCGCTTTTGGCGACATTTTTCTGATCACATCACCGATGTAGCGGCGCCACGCGTCGACTCCGATCCCGGGCGGTCGCTTCCGCAGCCAAGTGTCCAGCGTCAACCACGCAGTGGAATCTTCGCGGATTCCCAATTGCTTTGCCTGCGCCTGAACCACCTGACGTTCGTCCAGATCGGCATGGTCCTCCGCCCAGGCGACCAACACGAGTGGGATGAAACGCAACGTGATCAGTTCGTCGACCGTGATTCCCATCTTGGACAACTCATCAATCAACTCGGGGTCCTGGATCCCCGTGCTGCGAAGCAATTCAGATCGTGATTGCTCGCTTTGAGCCTCGGCATGTAATCGCCGCACGATCCTTGCCTCCAACTCGTCAGTGTAGTGTGCAGCTTCATAACCTAGGGAGTTTGATGGGTCGGTCACGATTCGTCTCATGGCGTTAGGAATGGATTGGACAACGACCGGCGACACGTTCCCAAAGCGTGCAAACGGGGGACCATTTTGTCGGCATCGGGATGATTGCTTTTGCAATCGCGGCGACCTGTCCAAAACGTCACACAAACCGAACCCACTTTCCGATACCATTTGCACAGAGCGCGACGATCCGCGCACTTTACAATCGTCCTCGCGAAAGACTCTCATGATTGACCAGTAACGGCGACGTCTGGCACCTTATTTGCTTCGCTAAGATCTGTCCACACACTCGGAGACCCAGCCATGCATAACGTCCTACTTGCGATTGACGGATCAAATCCTTCATTGGAAGCCGCCAAGTTGCTCGCCCATCTTCCGCACCCCGACAGTCTGGATTTGACCGTGTTGAGTGTGGTGCAACGCCCGTTCATCCATAGCAGCTATGCCACGGGGGAGCTGTTGGAAAAGGCGTTTGAACGTGACAAGACGTTCGCGGACCAAACGTATGGTCGAGTTGCCGAGATGTTCGAAGGGGCCAACGCGACGCTCAGCCATG
>JAGQPO010000844.1 GCA_020426665.1 Planctomycetales bacterium | reverse complement strand
TGATGGCGATTCACTGCGTCGACGAGTGGCAAGGCGTTCCGTATCTGGTGATGACCTATTCACGCGGCGTTTCATTGCAGAAAAGACTCAGCGACAACGGGCCATTGGAAGTTCGCGAGATCCTGCGCATCGGAATGCAGGCTGCCAAGGGACTCGCGGCCGCTCATGCGCAAGGCATCGTGCATCGCGACATCAAGCCCGCCAACATCTTTCTCGATCAAAACGTCGAACGCGTACAGTTGATGGATTTCGGTTTAGCTCGTGCGGTCGATGACGCCAGTCTCACTCGCACAGGTGTGCTGGCTGGTACACCGCAGTACATGTCCCCCGAACAAGCCCGTGCAGAAACTGTTGACCATCGCAGCGATTTGTTCAGTCTCGGCAGTGTGATGTATGCCATGTGTACCGGCCACGCACCCTTTCGAGCGGAATCCAGCTACAGCGTCCTGCGTCTGATCGCCGACAAGGAACCTCGCCCAATTCGCGAGATGAATCCGGACGTGCCCGGGTGGCTGTGCGCGATTATTAGCAAACTGATGGCGAAACAAGCAAATGATCGATTTGCATCGGCGCAGGACGTCGCCAAGCTGCTCGAAGACTGTTTAGCCCATGTGCAACAGCCGACGTCCGAGCCTCTGCCAGCGTCACTCGTACATCATGCCGCTACCGGCCGTACTGTTTTTACTGTAACACGTGCAGGAGTAATGACTATGCTTGGGGTTTTTGGAATGACGTTACTGGGAATGTTGTTATGGCAAGCACCAGAACCGCCAGAAAATGAAGGTCAGAACGCTACCAACCGCGCCGAAGCGACAGAGTCCGATCAAACGAAAGGGATTGCATCGGCAAAGCGAAATGAGCAGCAAGCCCAAGAGATCGCAAAGCTGCCGCATTTATACCTTTACGCCAACTACGCATCTGGATGGCTTGATGAAATGAGCGATGAGGTAGATAGGTCCGAGGCTAATCTTGAAAAGGCAATGACCGAGCGTTTGAAGCCCGATACGCCATCGTCCACAATGATCACAGCCTGGGACGAAGAGAAATTCCTTTTCGGATATGATAAACCGAATTTGGATGGTGCTAACGGCAATACCCGAATCGTGAATCACTACTTCAGCCACAAAGATTCGATTTGGCAGCGACAAAAGACCAACAAAGATGCTCCTCGATTTACGAAGCGTGATCTTTCAACCGTTTGGAAAATGGTGGATGCCCGCGTCTTTTTCCATTTGCGGTCGGCTAGGCTGGAATTCCCATGGGGTAATAGCGATGGGAACATCAAGTTCGCGCTCGTTCCGATTGAGTTTGCCGAGTATCAGGCTGTTGGGGAAGAGACCGTCGACGGAACCGAGTGTTGGGTCGTTATGTCCAAACCTCGTCGCTGCAAATTGTGGTTCGACCAGAAATCAGGACGATTGCTGCAAATGCTGAACTATGTCATGCAAGGGGCTGCGTCTACTCCGTTTCACGAGACCCCAGAAGTCGAAAAGCTATGCGGCAGAAAATTTGAAACGCTCGATGCGTTCCATGAGTTTGGTAAGCGTGCTGACAAAGCGACATTCCAACGATTGGCTGGCCTCTATGGTTCGCTCTATTTCGATGAAATGGCCCGTCCAATCGAATTGACTCGGTATAGTGACTGTCGCGAAATTGCTCCTGGCATTTGGTTCCCCCATCAAGCGACAGACGTTTTCGTAGGCCAATCACCTTCAGATCCCAACAAGTTTCGTTTCTCACGTGGTGAACTACGAGTCATCACTCTGGAAACCGATCGTTCACTTGAGGAAACGATTGCTACGTTTGTTTCTGAGATGCCAAAATAGACGTAAGCCATTCGACGCGGGTTCGCGGGTAAGTTGTTTACGCGTTCGGATACGCCATGTCCCTTTCTGCCTTTCGAATAGGGGGGAGCGGATTTCAGAAAACTTTCTGCGAGACTGTGTAATTTCCGTCTCTGGCTGAGTCTACTGGGTAGACAATTCACTTCAGCCAGTCGGAAAGACAGATGCAGTCCAGTCCAGCAGAAACTCGAGCTAGCTTAATTCTGCGATTGAAACATGCGGAAGATGTGGCGGCATGGAATGACTTCGTCTCCATCTACGCACCTGTCATTTTCCGTGTCGCATGCCGACATGGGTTTCAGAACGCCGATGCTGAGAACTTGATCCAAGAGGTTCTGCTCGCCATTTCTCGTGCCCTACCGCGATGGCTGCAGCGCGAGGATCGAGGCAGCTTTCGAGCTTGGTTGCTCAAGATCGCTCGCAACGAAGCGATAGACATGCTGACGCGGCGATCCGCTTCGAGGGCAAATCCTATCGCCAGCACCGTGCCGAACAAAAGCAGTCGGC
>JAGQPO010000843.1 GCA_020426665.1 Planctomycetales bacterium | reverse complement strand
TTGAATTGCCGCGGCGAATTGCAGATCATCATTGGTTCCGATCGTATTGTCGGCATCACCATCAAGAGACATTCCACCGACGTCGGTAGTAACGTTAACAGTCACTGTGATTCGGTCGTTGGCCCGTGCGTCCAATGCATTGAAGGTTGATTCGGTTCCTGAGAACAGGACCTCGGTGGATGCCACCAACGTCGTGGTCCCGCCGATGTTGTCGCTGTTTGTGGCCAGAATGTTATTGACGGTAATCGCACCCGCGGTAGTCAAGGTCAGTCCAGTCGCAGTAATATTCTGGAGCTCCGAACCGACCAGGTTGACGCCGTTGACGACTGGCGTGTCTCCTAGTCCGATTCCCGTTCCGTCGGAATCAGTGATTGTTGTTGCCGCGACACCGCTATTGATCGTGCCGGAAATGTCAACATCGTTTGCGGTGATAGAGATTGTGTTGCCTGCGGAGCTTACGGCTCCGGTGACCGCCAACGTTCCCGAGTTGTCATCGGCGTCCAAGTCCGCATTGACAGTGATTCCGCCCGCTGTTGTGCTGAGGTCGACGTTAACCGACACACCTTCATTTGCATTGACAATCAACGTATCAAAGCTGGACGCATTGTTACTGAAATTGACCGTCGATGTCGGACCGTCGGCGACCAGCGTGATCGCCCCTGTGACGCCTGCCGGTTGGGAGATGTTGTCGACAGTGATATTGCCGACTGTTGCGAGCGTCAAACCGATCGACGTGATTTTGTCCAAATCGGCATCGCTGATATTCAAACCACCCAATATTGTTGTATCGCCAAACCCAATTCCGGTTCCGTCCGAATCGCGGATGGACGTCGCAGCACTACCCGTATTAATGGTTCCGTCCAGACTGATCTCATTGGCCGTGACATTCAACAGGTTATTGGATGTGGAAACACTCGCACCGGTCGATATAGTCAACCTTCGATTGCCGCCGGAAGCTCCGGTGTCCGTGTCGATGTTCAATGTTCCAGCGGTCGTCAGCGAGTCGTTGACTGTCACACCGTCAACGGCGTTGAGTGTCAGTACGCCGGCACCGTGAATTCCTCCGGAGGTTGCGTCAAGCGTTAACAGACCAGCCGACGCCAGGATGACGCCATCGGCTATTTGCACATCATCATTTGTGTCAGCCGAATGATTGGCGTTTCCATCGATCGAAAGGTTCCCGGTGTCGGTGGTCACGTTTACCGATACCGTGATACGGTCGTTCGCGCGAACGTCTAGAGCGTTGAACGTTGATTCGGTTCCCGAAAACGAGATCTCCGTTCCAGCCGCCAACGTCGTTGTACCTGAGAGATTGTCGCTGTTAGCAGCCGTGATATTGTCGACGGTGATCGAGCCTGCTGTGTTGACGGTCAATCCGGTGGCGCTAATGTTCTGTAATTCGGCACCGGTGATCGTGATGCCGTCGGTTATTGTAGTTGCACTAAGGTTGATCCCCGTTCCATCCGAATCGTTGATCGTCGTTGATGACGCTCCGCTGTCGAGTGTTCCAGCCAGATCAAGATCGTTGGCCGTGATCGCGATCGTGTTGTCGGCGGAAATGACCGAAACCCCCGTGGACACTGTGAAAGTTCCCACGTCGTCATTGGCATCTTTGTCGGCATTGATGGTGATGCCACCGCCGGCTGTACTTAAGTCGCTGCTGACTGTCACGCCTTCGTTGGCATCGACGACCAGAGTGTCAAAGCTGGATGCGGCGGTAATGAAGTTAATCGTTGACGAGGCGCCGTCGGCGGTCAAGGTGATCGCACCCGAAACGCTGCCGGGTTGAGAGATGGCGTCGACGGTAATATTGCCGGTGGTGACAAGGGTCAACCCCGTCGACGTGATCTGGTCCAAATCCGCATCGCTAATGTTTAAACCGTTGGCGACCGGTGTCGCACCGAATCCGATTCCGGTGCCGTCGGAATCGCGAATGATCGTCGCGCCGGTGCCCGTATTGACAGTTCCGGTCAAACTGAGATCGTTCGCAGTGATGTCCAGCAAACTATTCGTCGTCGTTACGGCAGCACCCGATGCGATCGTCAAGGTACCGATATTGTCGGCGACTCCCGTGTCCGCGTTGATGTTCAATTGGCCGGCGGTCGTCAACGAGTCGTTAACCGTAATCCCATCAGCGGCATTCAGTGTCAATGCACCGGCGGCATGGATGCCCCCGGTCGTTGCATCCAACGTCATCGATCCTGCGGAGGACAATAGAATGCCAGCGGCGAAGTCCAGGCGATCATTCGTGTCGGTCGTATTGTTGAAGTCGGCATCGAACGAAAGATTCCCGGTGTCGGTGGTCACGTTTACTGATAGCGTGATTCGGTCATCGGCGCGGACGTCCAAGGCGTTGAACGTAGATTCGGTTCCCGAGAACGTGACCTCCGTTGCAGCAACCAGCGTCGTTGTACCGGAGACGTTGTCGCTGTTTGTCGCCGTGACATTGTCGACCGTGATCGCGCCGGCTGTGCTGACGGTCAACCCGGTGGCGCTGATGTTTTGAAGTTCCGATCCGCTGATCGTAATTCCGTTGGTGAGCGCGGTAGCACTGAGGTTAATTCCCGTTCCGTCCGAATCGGTGATCGTTGTGGATGACACACCGCTATCCAGGGAACCAGCCAGGTCAACATCATTGGCTGTGATCACAATCACGTTGCCGGCTGAATTGACCGAAAACCCAGTGGAGACGGCGAAAGTTCCCGAGTTGTCATCGGCATCTGTGTCGGCGTTGACCGTGATACCGCCGGTTGTACTGACGTCGCTGTTGACCGACACGCCTTCGTTGGCATTAACGACCAGAGCGTCAAAGCTGGACGCACCGCCATTGAAATCAACAACCGACGATGCGCCGTCGGCGGTCAAGATGACTGTGCCAGAGACGTTTCCGGGCTGAGAGATGGTGTCGGCAGTGATGTTGCCGGCGGTGATAAGGGTTAGTCCTGTCGACGTGATCTGGTCCAGATCCGCATCGCTGACGTTTAAACCGTCGGTAACGGATGTGACTCCGAAACCGATTCCGGTACCATCGGAATCGCGAATAATTGTCTCGCCGTTTCCCGAATTTGCGGTTCCGATCAAGCTGAGAGCGTTCGCAGTGATGTCCAGCACATTGTTCGTCGTGGTAACGGCAACGCCCGAAGCAATCGTGAAAGTTCCATCGTTATCGGCGACGCCCGTGTCCGCATTGACGGTGATGCCGCCGACATCGGTCGTTAAATTCGCGTTGATCGTGATTCCATCGCTGGAGTTGACCGTCAACGTGTTGAATGTCGATGCGTTTGCCAGAAACGATACAGAGGACGAAGAACCATTGGCCGTTAGTGTTGTGGTTCCCGAAATGGAGTTGCTGCTTGCTGCCGAGATGCCATCGACGACGATCGAGTCGGTGGTTTCCAAGGTCAATCCATTTGCCGTGATTCTGGCAAGCTCGGCTGCGGTTATAGCCAGTTCGGTTGTAGCGACCGCTCCGCCCAACACGATCCCATCGCCGTGTGATTCGATGATCGTTGTTGTCGCCGTTCCGCTGTTGATCGTTCCACTGGACGTATTGATGATGATGTCATTGGCGGTGATGGTCAGTGCCGAATTGGTCGTCACCAAATCGTCGTTGTTGCCAAGGGTGACATTTCCGACTCCATCGTCGTTGAAATCGGCATCGATGCGCGTCGTTTGATGGGTTGTCACGTCGCGGTCCATGGTGAACCCGTCGTTGGACACGAATGCAACTTCGCCTGCGATGGTCGAGACAATTTCCACGGCACTGCTGCTTTGATCGATCGCCTGGGCGGTAATTATTGTTCCGCCTGCCGTTGTTGCTTGTCCGATGGTCAACGTTCCGGTGCTGGCAAAGTTGGTCAATTCGCCTGTCGTCAACGCACCGCTTGCCAATGTCATCGTGTCCCCGATTGTCGGGTCAACGTTTCCGTTGGTCTGAACGATACTGATGTTGCCCGCGCCGGCATTGATGTCGCCGGGGTCTAAACTGGTCATCGCAAAATCGGCGGCGATCAAAGAGATATCACCGCCGCTGGATTGGATTGAAACGTTTGCGATCGTTAAGGTACCGGTTCCGTTGGCACCGCCGGGCTGATGAATCGAATCCGCTTCGAAAATGAAATGGTTCGCACCATCCGGGCTGGTGATCGACGCGTTGATGGTCAGATCATTGCCTGCCTGTAAGGCTAGCGTGTGTGAGGTACCGGCAAACGCGATATCGTTGACAACCGTAATGTCCGTGGTCGCTTGTAGCGTCACGTTTGCATTAAGATTTTCAAACGATGCCGGAGTGATGTGAAAATCGACCGCGCCGCCTTCGAGAAACAAGACGCTATCGTCGGCCAATGACCCGTTGTCGGTGCCATCGGCATCGGAAATGATCAGGTTTGCCGGGTCCAACAGCAGCGAACCGGAGGCGCCCTTGGCCGCTGTCAGATCCACCGACCCGCGAAAGTCTAACGATTGTTTTCCGGAGACCTCTGCGAACCCACCGTTTCCGCCCAGAATACCTCCGCGCGCATTGATCGTTCCGGCGAAGCGAGTCCATTCATCCGCCCACACAATGACTTTTCCGCCGTCGCCAGTTCGAATCGCGTCGGCCGCCAGGACAACGTTTTCGCCGACGAGGGTGCGTGCCGCGTTATCGATCAACGGATTGCCGCCCTGATAATCACCGCCGATCAAGATGACTCCTCCGCCGGCGTCCCCGGAGGCATCAATGAAAGCGTTGCCGATCAGTCCGACGTGAGTACCGAGGACATGGACGGAACCGCCAACGTGCTGTGCTCGACTGTCGGAAACATCGATCGTTCCACTAACGATCGTTGTACCGCCAGAACCACTATCGATCAGAACGTTTCCACCGCGGGTGGCGACCGTGCCGTCGATCGACAGGTTCCCAGCCACCAAATCGATGTCTCCACCACCGACATCCAAGTCGCCGCTGACGATTACTGAGTCGGATTCATCACCTCGAAAGAGAAAGTCGGCGTCGAACGCATTGTCCACGCCTTGGATAGTAACTTGGTCCTGGTCGGCATCGTCGTTAGAACCGTCAAAGAGGCGCAGTTCGTGCGATGGATTCAGGAACGCAAACGTCGTGGACGCCGGATCGTTGGAAGATTCTCCAGACGATACGATTTCAACGGCTGTCCAGCCCTCCCGAGGGTCATTACTGACGGTGACGTCCTGGTTGCCAATGTCCCATTGGATCGCGAACGCGTCGATCGACAATTCGTGATCGATCCGCTCGACACCTGAGTACGTGATCGACGAGATGTTCTGGGCGATACGCAGCTCCGATTCGCCGGCTCCCGATCCGCTGATGGAATGTATCAGCGAATCAATGTGCTCTTGGCTCACGATACGAACCGAATCGTCGCCCCCGGCGGCGTGGATCGTCAATTCCAAACCGTTGGATAGTGCATTTTTAAAATCCGCTTCAATCAGATCATTGTCGCTGGAACCCTCGATTCGAATTGATTCGATGTGATCCAAAGATTCGCTTCGGACCAATTCCCCATTGACCGTCACCTCGACTCGGTCTTGATTGATTTCAATTTGAAACGAGTCCGCTTTTCCGTCGCCGGCATCTTCCCCCGCGTCAATGACTAATTCACTGGTGACACCATCGGCGCTCAGAACGCGGCGAGTTTCCAGGCGGGTGACACTCAGTTCCGCGATCAAATCACGCCGCAATCGTTTAGTCTTTTGCTCTCGTCCCGACAGTCCCCTGCCGGTGAGTCGTTGGAGCCATCGTGAAAGTTTCATTAATTCGAGACCTCAGTGTCATCCGAGCCGTCAGACGGTCTGACGCTTTTTGTGGGGGGCCAGTTCCAGCTTTGTCAATTCCTAGACGTCGATCCATGACGCTGGCGCATAACAATCACGATGCAGGCTGTCCTTCACATCCGCAACGCCCACACCCCCGCCTGTGGTACGAAGTGGATAGCCGACAGAAACGCTCATCTGACTACGACCAGCGTAACCTTCCAATCCTACCACATGGACCGTTCCAGACCTGTTAAACGAAGATCCTTACCTAAACCGTCACGGGTTATTTTCGGAACAAACGGATCAAATTCGCACATTTTGCTGCTTCTCGCCCAGCTTGGTCCAGTTTCTTGGTCGTCAAACGGATTTGATCTGGATGTATCGGTAACTCCTGATTGTGCGCCGCGCCACAGAAACTGAAGCCGACGGATCGGTGGCGTCGAATCGATTACTGTTTCACTCGGATCACCCCCTCTTTCGATACCTCGAAACCTCCAAGTGAAACCACCGCCGAAGAACGTTGCCCGTCGATCAATCTTGCAACGTTTACAAACATCCTTTTTCGAATTGGAATCATGTTGCACTTGGAAAGAGTCCACTGATGACCGATGCAATTCAGACCGACAACGCATGTTTCGGGCTTTGGCACCGAGCAAGTCTGGAATGGGCGTTTCTGCTGTCGATCGTTTTCGCCCAGGGAACCATGGGTGTCAGCCTTTCCGCGGCGGAGAATCACGAGGAACGGGATCCGGCATCGGTCGTTAACCAGACCTCAATTGAAGCGACAGCGGCCGACACCGTCTTCGATCGTGTTGAGCCCATCATGTCAAAGCCGGGTCGGATCCCGTTCGTTTATGGTGTTGCGTTTGATGGCTCGACTTTGGTGACGCCGGATAACGTGAATCCGGATAACGTGAATTTGAATACCGTGACAACCGGCACGAGGTTGGCATTGCAATCCGAAGAATTGCCGTCGCCGGACGCAACGCTGCGTCGCGAACTTAGACCGACCGCTAACGGCCCCGCGATCGAAGAATTGCAACCGCCTGCGCTACAGCCGACCGAACTGCCCCGCCCGGCGATGCAACATCCGCCATTACAGTCCGCGCAAGACATTCTGGACCTGGAGAATGTAACGGTTCAACCCGCTCTGATTGAAAGCGGTGCAACACCAAATCCTGCGGCGACTGCTGCTTGGTTGGACATTCGACCACGCGGCATCGACGACGCGGCAAATTTAATCAGTCGTGATCAGTTGCCGACTGATACCAGCGAACTTCAGCCGCAAGATTCGATGCCACGACTGATCCAGCTTTATCGCGCCGATTTGTTGATGCGAGACATTTGGCCCGGCGCGTCGTTCTGTCACCATCCCCTCTACTTCGAAGACCAACGCTTGGAACGATGCGGCACAATCGGCATGGCGCTGCATCATTGTCCATCGTTGCATTCGGGCGCCCACTTCATTTGGAAAGCCGGCACATTGCCGCTCAGTATGGCTATCACTCCGCCCTGCCAATGTGTTCGAAGTGGATGCAAACCGACCGGAATCATGGCACGTTTTAGATAACGGATTTGAACGTGCGCGAAACAAACCGGTAAACACGTTGGCTGATCGGTTGCCCCTGGACTTCAATCTTTGCTTGACCACGGGCGCCGATCTGCATCGGCAAATCCGTCGGATCCAGCTTGACCAGAGCCTTGAACTGTGTGCCTTGTGGTCGTCGAACGCCTGACTCGTCCACCCGATTGGCCAGTTGCTGGTCAACACCCAATTCAGGCGGCACCGCTTGCAGATTCTCTCGCGAAATCTCCGTGATTGTTCCCGTGATGACTTCGCCGTGGCTAAGATCCAGTAGCAATCGGACGCGTTGGTCCTTTTCAATGTACTGAAGGTCCGATTGGTCGATGAAGACGGCTGCCTCGAATTGATTCTCGTACCCGACCAAGCACAGAAGCGTTTTGCGTTCCAACAATGCACCTCGATTGCAATCGTCTAGCGGCGTACCACTCCACTGATTCAATTGTGACGCCTCGGAGCTTGTCGACTGAATACTGGCCGGCGCCATCACGGTCCCTTCGATGGGTGACACTAATCGGAGCGCGGCCAAGTCAAGTCGGAGTTGATTGAATCGTTGTTCAAGGTCGGACAGGATTTCCTTTGCCGCCGGCAGTTGGGCTGCGATCTCGTCGTCCTGATTGCGCAATGATTCAAGATTGCGTATCCTCAATTGCTGTTTCAACAATTGCCCCCGAACGCTTTCTAATTCGCGATCCAGTTCGATGTTTTCCAGCAGTGCCAATTGTTGGCCGGCCGTCACATGATCGCCTGGGGCAACCGAAATTTTCAAGTTTCCGGGCACTGCGACATAGACACGTCGTGCGTCGAGCGGATCAATCATTGCCGGGGCAGCGATCCTGCATGGCAACGGAACCAAGAAACACGCTGCAACGGTGACGACGGCGATTCCGCTGGAAAACAGCACGCGAGCCGGCTTGACTTGTCGACGCAAAACAGGATTGGACATGATTTGGGCCAGGGCTTTCAAAGGAGCGGAACAAATGCCGATCAACATCAACGCGGATAGGACTTTGGCGATGACACCCAGTCCCGCCGGTTCGCAGACGCGATACACCAGATATAAAATTGATAACATGACGATCGCGCGATAGACCATCGAAGCGGCGCCGTAGTGCAACAAGAACGCAGGCCGACCGCTTGCGGAAACTGGTTGGCCGCTATCAATTCCGGTCAATCGCCATTTCACCAACTGATGCAGACGGCTGCGAGCGTCTTGCCACAGATTCGGCATGTCCAATAAGTCCGACAGAATGTAGTACCCGTCGTACCGCAACAGTGGATTGCCATTCAATAATACGGTTCCGACGGAGCATACCAACATCACGTTCAAACAAATCGTGTTGAACAAACCGGGTTGGCTGAACCACCATAGGATCGTACAGAACGATGCCAAAACGATTTCAACAATGATTCCTGCCGAACTGATTATCACACGTTCGAATCGGTTCGAAAGTTTCCATGCGTCGGTCACGTTGCAATACAAACAAGGTGTAAACACCAGCAACATGATTCCCATTTCGTGACATTCACCGCCAAA
>JAGQPO010000842.1 GCA_020426665.1 Planctomycetales bacterium | reverse complement strand
GCCGACATGGGGCGGGGATATTCGTTACCGGAACTTGCTAAGTGCAATTGTGCGATCATGTCGGGTACGCCGACATGGGGCGATGATATTCCAGGTTCCAAAAAAAGTGAAAAGCAACCACGATGGAAGGCGATTACGCGGGGGATCGCGCAGAGTAAACTTATTTGAAGATTTTATCCGACGACAGAAAATGGGATTCCAAATGATTCAATTCGTTTCCAACTTGATGCTAAGTCGTGGAGTCAACGGTGTCACGCGATCGCTACCACGCGAGATTCGATGCTTCGTTGCTGGAATGGCCTATTGCTGCCTTTCACCACTTTGTGCGCTGATCCTCTTTTCGGCTTCTGTGATGGCCGACTCAATCGACCGCCCCAACATCATTTTGTTTTTGGCCGACGATTTGGGCTGGAATGGATTGGGATCGTTCGGCAGTGATTTGTACGAAACGCCGAACATTGATGCTTTGGCCGCCGCCGGTGTGAAGTTTACCGACGCCTATTCTGCGTGCACGGTCTGTTCACCCAGTCGTGCAGCGATCATGACGGGAAAGTATCCGGCCCGATTGCATCTGACCGATTTCATTGCCGGACAAAACCAACCGTTCGCAAAGTTGTCGATTCCCGAATGGACCAAAGGGTTACAACACAGTGAAGTGACGATTGCCGAAGCGCTGACGGCTGAAGGTTACAAGACAGCACACATCGGTAAATGGCACCTGGATTTTAAGGGTGATCAAGCGCCGGATGGCCAACCGGTGGATCATGGATTCGATATGCAAATCATGAAACCTGCTTCGAAGGGTTATTTCATGACAGCTCCGGCCGGCGGGTTTAATAAAGGTGACTTTACGACCGACTACTTTGCATCCGAAGCCGCCGGTGTGGTGGATCGCTGGAAAGATGATCCGTTCTTTTTGTACTTTGCATTTGACGTTCCCCATACGCCCATCCAAGCCAAACAAGAATTGGTCGACAAATATGCGGCAAAGGTTCGTCCAGACGCAATTCATCGCAACCCCGTTTACGCGGCGATGGTCCAAAGCTTGGACGAAGCGGTGGGGACAGTATTGCAAGCCGTCCAACGCAACGGAATCGAGAAGCGGACCGTTGTGATCTTCACGAGTGACAATGGCGGTCTTTCGCACCGATTTCGAGAACCCACCGGATTCACGTCGAACGACCCACTTCGTCGGGGCAAAGGTGGTGCGTACGAAGGCGGCACTCGCGTCCCGATGATTGTGCGATGGCCGGGCGTTGCACCTCAGGCATCGGTCTGTCGCGAGCCGGTGACGGGAACGGATTTGTACCCCACGATTCTGGAGATCGCCAATGTCGTTGGCGATGCGAATCACAACGCCGAAGTCGATGGGATGAGCCTTGTGCCGCTGTTTCGATCACCGGAGTCGAGCCTGGATCGCGAGGCAATTTATTGGCACTATCCACACTATCATGCCGGAGGATTCTCGTTGCCTGGTGAACCAAACAACGGTCCCTACAGCGCAATTCGCTCCGGGCAATGGAAGCTGATTGAATACTTCGAAGACGAACGAGTCGAATTGTATGATCTGGACAACGACGTGCGTGAATCGAAAGATTTGGCGGCCGAATCGCCGGTCAGGGTGGCTCGGTTACAGGAGAAGCTTGAACAATGGCGTCGATCGGTCGGCGCCCAATTGCCAACTGCAAACGCCGACTACGATCCGGTGAAGGCTGAACCTGGCGCGCGTTAAGCCCCGTCCACATCACGCGGGAATTATTTCAGTTCGACTTGCGTGGGGTGCATCAGGTATCCGATCAGATCTCGCACTTGCGCTTCGGTTAGTGAAGTCAGCAGTCCGTCGGGCATCGGAGAGAGCGTTGTTTCTTGTGTTTGTTTGACGTCTTCGATCGGGATCGTTTCCTTTCGCGACTGAGTCTGGATGACCATTGTTTTATCGTTCTTCGCAACGACCAATCCGTTTAACACCCGACCGTCTTCGGTCAAGACGATTGTCATTCGGTGATCTTTTCCAACCACCGCGCTGGGATCCAGAATGTTTTCAAGCAAATACTCAAGGCTGGACCGTTGCGAGCCGGTCAAATCGGGACCAATGTTTTCCCCGTCGCCAAACAGGCGGTGGCATTGAGAACAGGTTTTTTTGAACAAGACGCGGCCGGCGGACAAATCGGCATCGGCCAAAATAGTTTGCGACAATTGTGATTTCATTTCGGCGATTTTCTCACGGCGGTCCGCCGGTGAGTCACGAAGGGCGCCCCACGATTCGGTCAGTTTTTCGCGCAGCGAGTCATCGCCGAGTCCCACGATCTGGCGGGCGTGAAAGGCGTTGATGTCGGCACTGGGAATCGGATCTCGCTGTGCGTCGAGCCGGTCAAGCAGCGCGGCGGCAAAACTCGGCCGAGACACCAGGATTTCGATCAGTCCCGGTCGATCGTTCGGATGGAAACGCCGATAGGTTCTGGCCAATCTCTCGCCGACGGCCGGATCGTCAAACAGTGACAAACCTTCGGCCGCCGTTGCGTTGAGTTCGCGTTCGTCGAGAAGCGATTCGCAAACCTGTCGCAAATCATCCGGTCGGGCAGCGATCAGTGTGCGCAGAGCGGTTTGCCGAGTTTTCAGGCGGGCGCCTTTTGATTTGACAATTTCTCGCAATTCGTCGATTGCGCGCCCATCGCCAAACAGCATGTTCAATTCGCGCACCGCGTCGGTATTCGTTGTGGATGTCGAGGATCTTAACAAGTTCGGCCAAGCGTTCGGCATCTCGACCTTCAACCAACCGCGAAATGATTCGGACATGCCTTCGATCACGCTTGATCGCAAAGGGGCCGGCATCGTGGTTGCGGCATCAATCAACGCATTGAGCGCCGATGGATCTGATTCCACCTTGGTCGCAACGCCTCGAGTGATCCAGCGAAGTGTGCCCGGCAGGCGACAAGCTTTGCCGACTTCTACCAGTGCGTCTAATTGTTGGTCGACCATTGGCATTAAGCCAAACCAAATCATCAACGGCAGATCACGGTCATCGGCAAATTGTTCATGTCCAACCAATTCGATTGCAACCGGCATGCGTTGATCAATCGGCAATCGTTGTAGGGTCGACGCCAGAGCTAATTGCACCAGGCCCGATTTGTCTTCGCGGGCCAGTCGGATGAGTGCCGCCAGTGTTTCGGGGGCATCCGGATAGGAAGCGTCGGCAAGCGGTCCGTTGAACGTGTCCATCGGCCAGTGGTCGGTCAGCAGTCGAATCGCCCAAACTCGCACGTGTTCGTTGGGGTCGTTTAACAATTGACGCAAGCCCTCCGGCGACGTGGTTCCGGCCTGGTAGGATCGCCACAGCTCGGGAAGTTTACCGGGACCGGCAATGCAGGCGGGTTTTGCGAACGCACGTTGCGCCGGCTTGCCGCCTCGGTAGCGAACTTTGTAGATGCGGCCGCTGGTGCGATGAACGCCGGTGTGGTCGTGGCATTCACCGGTGTCACTCCAGTCCAGAACATAGACGTCGCCATCGGGACCGACACTGATTTCCAGCCCACGAAAGAATGGATCTTTGGAAACCAGGAAATCCGGCTCGTGGCTGGCGATGTAACCGGCACCCTGTCGCTTGATGCTTTCAACGTTCGCCCTCTGTCCATGCATGTTCATCGTGAACAGTTTGTTGTGGTATTGTTGCGGCCAGCGGTCCGATTGATAGATCATCATTCCGATGTGCGCGTGTCCGCCGCCCAGGTCGTTTGCCGCCCCGTCGCGGCTGTTGGTCCACGATCCCGTCCGATCGTAGTGGTAGTGATCGGCGATCATGTCCAGCCGTTCGAAGACCAATGGGTTGGGGCTTTCACCAAACGATTCGATAAAGTGGGCACCGGGGATGGAATGCCAAAGGTGACCGATGACGGTGTTGATAAAAAACAGTTCTCCGTCGGCGTCCCAATCATGACCCCAGGGATTAACGGTCCCGTGGTTCAGGACCTCGACCGTTTTACGCTCGGGGTGATATCGCCAGATGCCACCGTCGATTGGAACCCGTTGATTGTCCGGCGTGCCGGGTGTGCCAAGTTTGCCGGGACAAGAATGACCACATCGTCCATACAGCCAGCCGTCAGGACCCCAACGCAGTCCATTGGCAAAATTGTGATAGTTGGCTGACGCCACCGTGAATCCGTCCAGGACGACTTCGGGAGCACCGTCGGGAACGTCGTCACCGTCGGCATCGGGAATGAACAACAGTTGAGGCGGACACATCAACCAAACACCGCCGCGACCGGTTTCCACACTCGTCAACATTTGGACGTTGTCCGTGAAGACTTTGCGAGTATCGGAGCGTCCGTCGCCGTCATTGTCGTGCAACACGATCACGCGATCGCGCAGCGAAAGGTCAAAATGTTGTGTGCGATCAGAATACGTGTAGTTCTCGGCAACCCACATTCGTCCACGTTGGTCCCAAGCCATCGCGATCGGGTTGCGAACATCTGGTTCGCTGGCATAGACCGTTGCGTCAAACCCGGGCGGAAGTTTCATCGACGCGGCGGCCTGTTCGGCCGGCATCGGTTCGGCGTCGGAATCGGATTCGTTGTTGAAGACGACCGGGAAATCGTCAGCCAAACTATGAGAAGGTATGATGAATTGTACGGAGCACCAAAACAGTAAAGCCACGAAGAAGTGATGGCCGGCTGAATTTCGGCCGGCGATAGAAATTCGGGTGATGAAAGTTGGAAGAGACATCGTTAGGGTTACATTCGAGATGCACGACGCGGCAATGTTGTTTTCTGTCGACCCCGTCGGACGCGGAAGACAAAACCGTCGGCAATAGTCTAACGAGTAATTCGTCGCGTTGTGCAGATTGGGTACATGGCCGTTCGGGACGGTCCAGGTTAGCGAGTCGGTATTTCAGCCCTGTACTTGCAATCCGGATTCTCAGAATGCTTCGAATTCACGGCACTCGGGAGATAGTTGTTGCGCCCAGCGTCCGCTCGCCCGGTTCGAACGCCTTTTCGAGTACGTCGCCCATTTGCGCCGAGAGGGGGTTCTGATTTAGCCGACATTGCTTTGGACACGGTTAACACACTGCGGTGTCATCACGGGCGACCGTGCGATCTACTTTCCAGTACCGTGCAAGTGTTGGGCGAGCGGACCCGGAGCGGCGTTGGCCGTCGCTTTATGTCGTTAAGCATGCCGCGACCTTAGCGTGTGACGTCAGCCCGCGAGTGGGTCTTGCTAAGGGAAACAGGTCACACGACAGCGTCGTGAACGTCATGAATCGAGCTGTCACTGCTGACGTACTTTGATTGTTGATTGCCCGATGAATCAACCCATTTGAATAGGTATTGTCCCCGGTGCCCCGTTTGGAAAGTTCGGTCCGATGCATTTACACCAAAGGTCCCTCCGCCAGCAGCTTTTAGTCCCAATTGTTGGCATGCGATCCAGTGAAATTTGAGCTGCAGGTCCTGTTTGGTGATTTTACGAAAGTGCGCCATCACGGCTTCCAATGTGACGCGTCTGTTTGGTGCCGCGGGGAGCATATAAAGGTTGCGACCTCCTCCGGTAACAAAAATATGATCGGCGGTCTCTCGCTGCTGCACCGTCAAGTTAGACAGGATCATATTTGGAGCCATCTTGTACTCGGAGATGGTGCGGTCGGGCTCACCAGTGAATGTCTTTTTTAAAATCGGGTATGCCATCGTGGCATTGAGAAGCTTAGCGAAGTGGGTGTAAAAAGTGATCGAAGAGTTCCTTGGAACCTCCGTGTAGCCATTGTCCGGCTTCCAGCCACCGTGTCCATGAATGAAAATATCAGCGGATGCCATCGACAGTACCTATTACGTGTTGGATGCCCCAATTAACCACTTGCATCCTAAAAGTATATTCTGCATGTGATCACAATCAAGCTATCGGGTATGGCGTAATTTTGTGGGCGTCAGCAATTCTGGGTTTCAGCGATCTGCCCGCATACGAATCCCCCGGGTTTGCTTTCGGCAGTGTCGCTGATCATCGTTTAGATGATAGGACCCGAATTAGCAGCATGTGCGGTGATCCATTTTCCATTCTCGATAAGCGATGTCCCGAACGTGAACTCGCCTACCGTTTCTGATGACGAAGCACATTTTGCAAATCGAGTATAACTTGGTTGAGGTCTAACCGCCGATCGGCAGCACCACACTGAATTCCGTTCCTCGGTCGCTCGTTTGAAAGTCGATGCTGCCGTCATGCTGGCGGACAATTTTGTCACAAAGCGCCAGCCCCATCCCCGTGCCTTCGTTGCGCGTCGTAAAGTAGGGGTCGAAAACCTTGGATTGCACTTCGGCGGGGATACCGGTACCGGTGTCAATGATCGCGATGCGAACGTGATCGTCTTGACGCGACAGTTTGAATCGTAACGTCCCGCCATCGGGCATCGCGGCCAGTGCATTGAGCGCGAGATTCAAGAAGACTTGTTCCAGACGTGTCGAGTCGGCCTGGATGGTGCTCAGCATTTCGGTGGGCAATTCGACGCACAGTTTGACGTTTTGATTCTCGGCTTGTGGCCGCAGCAGTCGGACCAACTTTTCGATCAAGAACGTGACGTCAACGGGGACTCGCCCCAGTTCGGCGACGGACGCGTAGTTGCGAAATCCGTCAAGCACATTGTTGATCCGTCGGACCTCGGTATTCAAGATGTCCAGTAATTCGTTGACCTCTTCGTCATACGCCTCCGCATCCAGTCGTTCGCACAACAATTGAATGTGCAGAGAAAGCGCACTGAGGGGGTTTTTGATTTCGTGCTGCAGCCCGGCGGCCAACGAGCCGAGGCCCATGTATCGTTCCATTCGCCGCAGTCGTTCTTCCATCAGCGCTTTCTCAGTAACATCGCGGACATGAAGCACCATTCCAATTTGTTCGTTCTGTCGATTGTGAAGCATGGTGCATCCCGCTCGAAGTGTTGTTTTATGTCCGTTTCGCGTGATGCAATAATCACGATCACGAATCGGATTTCGGTAGGTCGTTATTTCTGTGCATATCGCATCCAGAAGTTTGTGTTCTTCTCCGATTTCCGACAACTTGCATCCCACGCCGTCGCCTTTTAACCCGATCAGCCCGCGGGCGCTGGGGTTTGTGCTGGTGATGACGGCGTTCTTGTCGGTTGTGATGACTCCGGCGTCCATGCTTGCCAGGATGTCCGCCGACAGGACCTTGACGTCGCGCAGGGTTTGTTCGCTGCTTAAGTAACCTCGCACGACCAGGGCAAACGCGATCGCCGTGGCAATGATGTTCAGCACCAGCAACAGCGACAAGCCCATCTGCAGGCTCAGGTCGCCCGAGAGTTCTTTGGCGACTTGTAAATCACTTTCGGGCAGGTGTCGGATCAGTCGTTCAACGATTTCCTGTTCCCGACGAACGTTCGCCAGAATCCAGGCAGTGACTGAGACGGCCATCATGCTCAGAAGCGCAAGGCCGAACGCGAAACGCCGGATTCCACGTCCGTCATGGGAGTCAAACATTTTTTAGTCGATAAGGCGTTTTGGCATCACCGTTTTTTCTATGGAGACGAATTGGTGTGCGTCGGGTTGGTAGGCCAGCACACGGGCGGTCGTGTCATCAACGACCCAGCCGTGAAGCCGAAGGTCCCCCGATTTTAGCCGTTCTCGGATGAACGTGTGTGACCTCAGGTTTTCCAGTTGGAAGAGGGTGTGTTCGCACGTCATCAACACCTGACGTTCGCCCTGGGTCGTGTAGCGATACAGTAAATCGACCGTGTCGCGCGCGTTTCGAATGAATCGAGATTCCGGCTGGTTTGCCTCTTCGAATTCCAATAACTTGATCCAGTGTCGCATGACGTCGCAACAGAGATGTGTGCAAACGACCAGGTCTTGAATACCCTGACGCCGAACCGCGTATTGGATGCTCGCGATCGTGGATTCGAGAGGGGCGTTTGATCGTGGGACCGACGCGGCC
>JAGQPO010000841.1 GCA_020426665.1 Planctomycetales bacterium | reverse complement strand
TCCTATCTTGTCGTCCGCCGATTCTCGGCTATTTCGCAATGGCCTCGGCAGCAATTGAAAAGCGTTTGGGTCGTTGAAAAGATCGAGACCAAGATTGCCGAGTCGATCTATTGTAAACAGTTACACAGGCGGGGAAAATGCCGTACTGTTCGTTTTGTGTTGGCTCCCTCGCCATGCCACACCCGCCCATGGCAGGGGTCCGGCGAGATGTCGCACCCTTTGGTGGGCTGTAATAAGGATACAACATTTCGTCCGTGCAGGCTTGGCCGGAGTCGGAATTAGCGACGCGACCACCATTGATCTGCGGCAAACCGTTGCTCGACAAGTCCGCCAGCCCGTTCGCGTTCGGCGGTTGTCAATCGTCCCTCTGCAAACGAAAGGTTCAACGATGTGCCAATCCTTGCAGTGACCTCCTTCACAATTGGCGTGACTCCGACTTCCATCGACGTCAAGTCAAAGATTCCCGGCAATTCATCGGCAAACGGACTGGAACGCAACAGCAAACTTCCATGTTGCATGATCGCGCCGCGAACGCGCCGCTGAGCACTGCCGAGCACTTTATAGCCACACAGAATCAGGTCCTCGTCCGTTCGCCGCTGGAAACACAGGAACGGGTCCGATTGGCCTTGGTGACGTTTGTCCAGTAGATAAGGTCTGGTTGTCGCACCAAAGCAGTCCAACGTCGCCACAAAGGCGGCGTGCACGCCGCGGTACAGATCATTGCGGGCACCATGCTCGCCGGGGTTGGTCGGAACCGTCAGGCTGTATGTCAATTCGTGATGATGAAGGATTGCACCGCCACCGGTTGACCGGCGAACTCGCGCGATCTGATCAAATCGAGGCGATGCATCACGCGCAAACTGGAAATAGCCCAGAGAGAGTGTCGGCTCGGCCCACGTGTAAAAACGAAGCGTTGCGCCGATGGGCAGATCGGACTCGGCCGGAACGCTGATCGATTCGGCGATTGCCTGGTCGACGGCCATATTCCAGGCCGCACTTCCATCGCCGTCGACCAACAACCGACCTGGACCCGCCGCGTTCATCGTCGTCATCAACCGGATTCGGCGCACTGTTTTTGGTAAGCGGCGTAATCCATCAGTGCACCCAGTGCCGATTCGTCCTCCAGTTTGATCTTGACGATCCACCCAAAGTCGAAGGGGTCATCGTTCAGCCCTTCCAAGTTATCGGGAAGGTCCGAATGGACTTCGATGACCTCGCCCCCAACGGGACTGTAAAGCGGGCTAACCGCCTTGACGGATTCGACCTCGCCGAACTCCTCCCCTGCGTCGACCGTTCTGCCGACCTCAGGAAGTTCCATGTAGACCAGGTCATTGAGTTGTTCGATCGCGAAGTCAGAAATACCAATTGTCGCGATCTTTTGACCGCCCTCTTCCACCACGTCGACCCACTCGTGGGTTTCGGCATACAGTAGCTTGCTCTTATCGCGTGACACTTTGTGTAATTCCTTTTGGATGAACAGTGGAAAACGAATGATGCAGTGCGGAACGGATTGACGCAACAACGATAACGATTGCTGCCGTGCTACGTTTTTGGCCGTCGGTAAAACGGCATTTTCGTGCGGGTTGCCGGTGATCGCTTGCCGCGAATGTCGATTTCATAATCAGTCGCGTCGGCGTATTCCGCGTCAATGATTGCCATCGCAATCGGGTGACCAAGCGTCGGCGACGGTCCGCCACTGGTGATTTTACCAATGACTCGTCCGTCGCCGGAAAGGACATCGCAACCATCGCGTGCCGGACGACGACCATCGGGCAACAATCCGATTCGAACTCGTTTGGGGCCTTCGGTTTTGATGCGTGCAATTGCGTCTCGACCGATAAAGTCTCGGCCATCGGTGTCACAGGCAAAACTCAGTCCCGCCGTGATCGGGTCAATCGTTTCGTCAAGCTCATGTCCGTATAGCGGCATCGATGCTTCCATCCGAAGCGTATCGCGCGCGCCCAGTCCGGCAGCAACGAAGCCGGCATCTCGTCCGGCAAGCAACAAATTCTCCCACACCCGAGGCGCCTCTTCGGCGCGAACGATGACTTCGAATCCGTCTTCGCCGGTGTAACCAGTCCGGCTGACGATCGCGGGTTTTGAGAACTGGTCGGTGATCGTGGCTTGATAGTATTTCAAACGAGTCGGATCGAATGAAAACAACCGTTTACAGGTTTCCATCGCCAACGGTCCTTGGACCGCAATCATGGCGGTCAACTCTGTCCGATCCGAAAACGTCACCCTGGGGAAATCATCCAGCAGCGGTTTGATCCACTGGACAATCTTTGCGCGGTTGGACGCGTTGACGACCAGCAGATGGTATCGCGATTCGCTGGGCGTTTTTAAATGCGATACCAACACGTCGTCTAAGATCCCGCCGTCGTCATTGCAAACCATGGCATAACGTACGCCGCCGATGGGCAAGTCCGTGACACGCCGCGTCAGCAATCGATCGAGCAACTCTTCACTGCCGTCACCATCGAATCGCAACCTCCCCATGTGCGAAACATCAAACAAAGCCGACGCCGTGCGACAGGCATTGTGTTCGCTGACGATCGAATCGTATTGAATCGGCATCTCGTATCCGGCGAACGGGACCATTCTGGCGCCCGCCGCACGATGCCATGCATCAAGCGGAGTCCGTGCACACGTAGAAGATGAAGTTTCGGCCTGACTCATGCGTCACTCTGAAGGGGCGTGTCTGTGTTTCTGGTCGGTGCAGTGTCGGTCACACAACAACGCAACGTGCCGATCGGCTACGAAGTTTACCGAAAGTGCCCCCCGGTTCCAGGGGATTCCGACCAAAGTCACCGCCTGCTCCGCCGGCCATCGCGCCGGGATCTTTATCTATTTGCGTTTCCGCTTGCCTTTGGAATGGCGGTCCTTCTTGCGTTTGCCCTTGCAAATCGCTTTGGATGCACCCGCTTTTCCACCGGACTTTCCACCGGACTTTCCACCGGACTTTCCACGACGATCACCCGGTTTGCCGTTGCCGACCGAGTGATTCTTGACGGGCTCCAAAAACAATTGCCGCTGAATCAGATCAACGCGACTGATCTTGACGGTCAACTGATCCCCCAACCGATATCGATGGTGGGCTTTGAACCCGACCAGCATCTGACCACGTCGCTCGAACCGGTACTGATCCGGCGGCAATTGATGCACACCGACGTACCCACTGACAGGCAATTTGACGCAGCGAGCCAAGAATCCGTCGGCAAAGACACGACTGATCACCGCAGTCATCGTTTCGCCAAGATGCTTCTTGAGATAATGCAACAGCTTTAATTCGACCAATTCGCGCTCGGCCTGGGCGGCGTTGCGTTCCATATCGCTGCAATGGTAACCCAGGGTGACGAGCGTCCCGAGTGATTCATCGGGCGTCTTTTCGCTTGACCGAATTCGGTCGATCAATCGATGCACGGTCAGGTCCGGATAGCGGCGAATCGGGCTGGTGAAGTGACAGTAGTGCTGCATGTCCAACGCATAGTGCCCTTCCATTTGCGGCCCGTAAACCGCCTTGCTCATGCTTTTGAGCACGGCAAAGTTGACTGCATCCTCAAGTGGTGTTCCTAACACGCGTTTGAGGACGTCTTGGATTTCGAATCGGCTTTCAACCGAGTCGATCCCCAGACGCAGGTCGCGAACAAAATTCGACAGCTGTCGTAACTTCCTTCGTTCCGGTGGCGGATGGATACGATGCAAAAAGTTATACGGCACATCATCCAACCACGTTGCCACGGCCTGATTAGCCGCCAACATAAACTCTTCGATGATCTGGTGGCTTTCCGTATTGACAGTTCGATACGCACCTTTGACTTTGCCGCTGCGGTCGAGCTCCAGTTTGACTTCGGGCATGTCCATCGAAATCGCGCCACGCTTGAAACGTCGCTTGCGAATCTTCATTGCCAGCGTATGCATGTCCGAGAGCAGATCACAAACCGCGTCACCCAATGACTCGCGATGTTTGTCCGGGTTGTCCAGGAATTGGTCGACGATTCCATAGTGCAATCGCTTGTCGCTGCGAATCACCGAATTGTGGACTTCGGTATGAGTCACGATGCCGTCGTCGGTCATTTCGATTTCAACCGACTTGGCCAATCGAATCTTCTCGGGCTGCAAACTGGCCAGATGGTTGCTGATGATTTCGGGCACCATCGGGATCACGCGTCCCGGCAAATACACACTGGTCGCGCGCTGTCGCGCTTCTTGATCCAATTTGCCGCCGGGATGAACGAAGTAACCGACGTCGGCGATATGCACCCACAATCGCCACCTGCCGTCCTGCTCCCGTTCCAACGAGATTGCATCGTCAAAGTCGCGGGCATCGTAGGGGTCGATCGTCAGCGTTAATTTGTCGGTCAAATCCAGCCGATTCGCCGGCGGATTGGATTCATCAAACTCGTCGGCGCGCTGACGCGCTTCGTCGATCACGTCTTCGGGAAACTCGTCGGGCAATCCGAACTGACGCATGATGGTCAACGTGTCGATTCCCGGATTGTTCGTGCTGCCAAGCCGTTCGATTAAAACCGCTTCACCTCCGGTACCGTCCGGCCCCGGAAACGTCACGACTTCGACAAAAACCTTGTCGTCGTTTTCCAGCGGCAATCCTTGAACATCGCCGATCGAAATAGGCGTTTCGTGCGGCGTCCCATCCAGATAAACACAGGGCCGTCCGGCGATCATCGTGAACGTCCCAGTGAATTGACGACGGGAACGTTCCAGGATTCTGAACACACTGGCTTCGGTACCGCCGCGGCGCCCCGGTCGTACTTTTACCTCGACCAAGTCGCCTTCGAACGCACCGCCCGTCTGCCCCGGCGGCACAAATAAGTCTTCCATCAGGGCGCCGTCACCACTGTCGCCCGGTCGGACAAATCCAAACTCGCCCCCAGCCGCCATGCGGAAGACGCCACGCACGCGATCCTGCGGGCCGCCGACCGCTCCGGTGCTGATCACCAAATGGTTTGAACCGTAGATCAGACGGCCTTCCAAAACGAGTTGCTTAATGGTGCGGCGAAGTTCTCGATACTCGTCCGGGTCCAACTTAAGTGCAGAGGCGATTTGTTTCGGTTTGCTCGGTCGGTAATCCGACGAGACAACCAACCGCATCACGCGGTCAGTAAGTTCTTGTGATATTTCCAT
>JAGQPO010000840.1 GCA_020426665.1 Planctomycetales bacterium | reverse complement strand
AGTTGATCATGTTGTAATAGGCGATCGCGTCAAGCCGCGGGTTGTAATGATTGAATTTGCAATCGAACACACAATGTGCGTCGCCGAACTGACCGCGAGCTTTGCCTTCTTTGTCCGGGTATTGAATCGTAAACCAACTGACCGTCTTGCCACCTTCGGCAAAGAACACCGTGCATTTCTTGATCAACTCGATCGCAACGGTCAATCTGGCCTGGCCCTGGCTATTCAGGCCAAGTTCCGTCGAGTGAATGGGTTCACCGGAAAACACAACACCAGTGAACGAAACAAGGACGAGCACCGCTGGCAAGATCCGACGCACGGGACCAACTCGTTGGTAAAAGCTTTTGTGATACGAACTTTGGCTGTTGACGATTCGAATCGTTTCTTGTTCGATCAGTGTTTCAACATTGCCGCCATCGCCTCGGCAAAACCCTTGCCAATTTGTGCCATGATGCCGGCCGACCCCAAGTAATGGAACTCGGCATTGGATGTACTCTTTTTTAAGATCTCTAACTCGCGATCGTTAAATGTAGCGGCGTAAAGTTTGTCCGTCGCCGCCTGACCTTCCTCTCGGCTAAGCGTTTTCGATTTGATTTGATCTCGAATTTCGTCCAGCTTTGACTTGATACTTTTTTCTCGATCGCGCAGCGCGGTGGCCTGCATGTCCCAGTAGTTCTCCGTCAAAACCGCTGCCACATTGCCTTGGAACTCTGGCAATTTCGCGGCAGCCGCCATCGCGTCGCGAAAGCTTTGATGCACAGGCTTGTATCGCATTTGATCTTTGCCGTATTTGTCTGTCGGACCTCCCACACCCAGGACGCCGATTACAAAAGGCAACTCCGGAGCAGAAAGATCGCTGCGAACGTCACGGATAAATTGGGCCATCAATTTGCTGTACTGGTCATAACCGCCCGGCTGATCGCGGTCGGGATAGGTGCCGCGGTCGACCATGTCGTTCCAGCCCTGAAACCATACAAAACCGGCCAGTTCATAACCCCGCGTGGAATCGTATTCCGGATAGACCCGTTTGATGTCCGCCAGGACACTTTTCACATGATCCATCATCAATCGATAATAGTGGCCCGTCGCTTCGATCTTGTCTGCCTTGATTTTGTCGATGTCTTTGTTTTGTTTTTTAAACGTCTCAAGTTGATCATCATTGAACTCGTACGCCCCGGCACCGGGCGGCCGAAAGTCGGTGTTTAAGCTCTTGCCGCCCCACGCGGTCTTGATGATCAAAATGGGTTCGTCGATCAGTTTCTCCATGGTGATCCCGAACAGATACTCCGGACCAATCTTTGGTCCCCTGGCACTCGCGCCGTAGCCGGCAGTCAGTCGCCCCGATTGCTCTTGTTCCGCCGATCCGATCGAAGTAATCCAAACTCGGTCACAGACGCGAAGTGTACCGTCGCCTTGACGTATCGCATCTAGAAGCGGTGCCGCGTCAGGGTTCAATCGCATCGCATCGATCGTGTCGACATGTGCGTGGCCCTGCATGTTCGATTGCCCGGCAAGGATAAACACTTTCAGTTTCTTTTCGACCGCGCCCGGTGGCTCCTTTGCCACGCAATTGGGCACGCTCAGACCGATGGCGGTAAGGAGCACAAAACAAAAATAAAGCGGCTTCAGGAAACGTGGCATCACAGTTGTTACTCTTCTGAAAAAACGGGCACGCCGGGTCTTTTACCTGGGTTTCACGACACCCCATCTTAAGTGATATGACCCAAACCCGTGCCGCAATATGCCAGAAAAGTCACGGCATTCTCAAAGAAACGGTTGCCGCCTCAGAACGTGATTGACGGTGCTCCGGTTCGATCGCAAACAGATTAGAACCCGAGGATCTTTTCCAGCCCGGAGTTGATTTGTTCCATGCCGGATCCCAATTGCTTCTGGATCAATCCGTCCAGCCGGTTTTGGATCACCTGTGCTCCCGCCTTGGTTCCCAGTTCCGCCATCACGTTCCGGATGGCCGAATCGTCCAGCGAGGGGCGCGACAAGGTTCCGGTGATAGGGAACGTCATCGTTTGACCGGCCAACCCTTTCAGATCACCGCCGAGCCAACTTGCGTCCAATGGAACATGTGCGACCAGATTAAGACTGGAATCCAGGGAGACGCGTCCGCTGGTCATCACGTTGGCCCGATCAATTCGAAAGTACATCCGTTGATGCGTTGCCACGCCGTTTTCGAAACTGAATTCGACACTTTGCGGCGGCATCTCGATCAAGGTTTTCGCGTCCACCGGTTCAACACCGGTGGGTGTCGCCGCGGGACCGGTCAATCGGGCGATCGACTTGATTTGTTGAACTCCTTGGATCAACTGGTTTGCCAACGGCCCCGAGGCAAGGCGTAGGTCTTGAATCTCCAGACTGCCGCGCACAACACTCGCTCCCGGATTGTCGACCACAATCAACGCCTCGTCGAACCTTGCCGAAACATGCCCATCCACGCTGGTGGCGTTGGCGGCCAAAGGTGCCAGATACTTCAACCAACCCGCCGCCGTGGCAGGTGTGATCTGCAGTGAGTCAACCGTCGCGCCCGGAGCCAGACGGATTTTCATTGGAGTGGATGCATAGTCCACTTCCGCCGAAAAACTGGTTTGGCCAACGGCAGCCGCCGGGGCCGTTGATGGCGGCGTCTCGGCGTTGATCGCGAGAATCGGTATCGTGGTGCGAGCGAGTTTGACGTTGCGATCACTCAGCTCAATCGGCAAGGCAGATTTCCCCAGCGACAGCCCGGCGACGTCACACCGGTCCCAACCCAACTGTGTTTGCAAATCAACCGCGAAGGGTTTTGCATCGGTCGAAGCGAATTTGAATTGGAACGGCCCATCATGAATCCCGGTGGCGCGAACCGGAGTTCCGAACAGGGTCGACAACCGGGTGGCAAGTACGTCCATTTTCCATCTCGCCGGACCCTTGAATTGTGCGTTGATTTGATCGTCCGCAAATACGATCGCTCCGTCAAGCGTGGCTGCGAAACCGTCGCTGGCGATCTGTGTTTCGGGCAATCGCAACGTCTTGGTGTCCGATTTGTATTCCACAAAGGAGTCTACCTTCAGCCGTGGTTCTTGCCACAGTAACTCGCCGAAAGCGTCTGCCTCGGTTTGGCCAAAACTTTGACCGAACGTCGCCGGCGGTACATTTCGTTGAACAGCCGGACTGTAGATCGCAAGGTTTTTGGCCGACATTGACGAATCGATTTTCCAATCAATCGGACCACCGGTGATGTTCATTTTTCCGGAACAAAGTCCCGTCACGCGGTATTCGTTTTGTTGGACCGCGCGATAACTGATCGGACGCGAAAGTTTCGTCGATGCGGCACGCGCGATCGTCGATCCGATGCTCTGCTGCAACCGTTGCAAGTCGGCGTTCCAGGCGACGTCCAAATTGGTATTTTCGCGAATCGCTTCGCCGCGGACGGCCAACGTCATCGCCTCCGACGTTACCGTCAGCTCTTGCGAAGCGAAACTGCCGCCGGGCCAGTCCAGGATGCCGTCGAAATTGACCGTCACTTTAGGCTGGGTGTACCACTGATTGGCGTAGTTGACTCGCGGCTGGTTAATCACAAACTCCGCTTTAGTAAGCGTTCCGCCCGAGCGGCTGACCTTGGCGATCGCGGATCCCGTCAATCGCCCTTCGGCTCCGAGCAGCGATTCCGGCAACCAGGGACTTAACGATTCACTCAGGTTTTCCAATCGACCGTCGGATTCCAAACGTATCGGATACAGAGAGTCTGCGGTGGGATTTGCAACGGGCGACAACAGTTCGGCGTGTATCGAGACACCGCCGCTGCGAACGCCCACATCGGCGAAGCTTAATTGACCAAGCGTCCGGCCATCCCATTGACCCTTGGCAACGATCTCGCCTTGCACGATCGAACGCTTGAACCGATGGCCGCCGGGAAGGGTGA
>JAGQPO010000839.1 GCA_020426665.1 Planctomycetales bacterium | reverse complement strand
ATTGACACCGGTCGACGGAGTCGAAGTCCGTCATACCCCCAAAATTCATGATTGACAGAGCAAGTGGCTTCGATCTGGGCGAAACACGAACCTACCAGTTAGGAAATAACCGATCAATGGTCGCCAACCAGGCCGTGGGTCGCCTTCTGGGACGGGGGTGTCCAGATATACTACTGGGATGACCAAAACCGATTCGACGATTGTGGAAAATAACAGCTCGGCGACCAGCCGGCGTCGTTCGGAATGTCGAAAAACGCTGGATCAGTTGCGTCAGGAATTACTGGACCAGCGCCACGAATCCGGCCATTGGACCGGCGAGCTGGCGGCCAGCGCGCTCAGCACGGCGACGGCGATCAGCGCCATGTCGACGGTGCTTCTGAAGGCCCGCCCCGCGGATCAGCCTGCCCCGGAGCGGCAAAGCGACCACGAAATTGGCGATTTAGGGATGTCGCTGGAATCTTCGCCGGACTGTTCCCTGCGTTTAATGATTCGCAGCGGGATGCGATATTTGGACAGCCAACAGAACTCTGACGGGGGATTCGGCGACACCGATCGCAGCCACTCCAACATTGCGACCAGCTACTTGGTTTTGGCCGCGTCCGTCTTGGCGGGTCGAGTCGGCGAGCAGACGCTTGATGATGCCAGGGTATCGCGATTGAATGCGTACTTGGACGCCGCGGGCAGATTGGACGGATTGAGGGCCCGCTACGGGAAAGACAAGACATTTGTCGTCCCAATCATGAACAATCTGGCGATCGCTGGTTTGATTTCGTGGGACGATGTCCCGGCCTTGCCGTTCGAGGCAGCCGTCTTTCCGCAATCGATGTATCGATTTTTGCAAATGCCCGTGGTCAGTTACGCGATACCGGCTTTGGTCGCGATCGGTCAGGCACGCCACTTTTTGGGTCGGCGGTCGTTATTTCCTTTGCGATTGATTCGCTCGTTATGCGTCGGTCGAACGCTTGACGTGCTGCAGCGTATGCAACCGGCCAGCGGCGGTTATTTGGAAGCGACGCCGTTGACCGCGTTTGTGGTGATGAGCTTGGCGGCCACCGGACGCTGCGATTTGCCGGTCGTCACCCGCGGCTTGGCTTTTTTGAAACAGTCGATGTCGGCCGAAGGAAGTTGGCCCATCGACACGAATCTGGCGACCTGGGCCACTTCGTTGTCGATTCATGCCTTGGCGTGTGATCCGGACGATCATGGCCAGTGGTATCGGGACGAATTACTGGACTGGCATTTGGGGTGCCAGCATCTTCAGCGACATCCATTCACCGGAGCGGAGCCGGGCGGATGGGGATGGACGGACTTGACCGGCGCGGTACCCGATAGTGACGACACCCCGGCAGCGATTCTGGCACTCGATTTAATGCGACGCTACGCTCCAGCGGGCAAGCAGGTCCAAATACGTGACGCGATGACGCGGGGTGCCAGATGGTTGCTGCGGCTTCAGAACCGCAACGGAGGCTGGCCAACCTTTTGCCGCGGCTGGGGAAAATTGCCGTTCGATCGAAGCAGCACGGATTTAACGGCCCATGCGATGCGGGCACTCAGGGTCGTCGCCGGCACTGAGAAAATCGGGGACGCGAGGGCAACCGGAGACAATGACTCTTTGCCGCGACCTCAAAAACCCCCGAACAACCGTTCAGCCAACCGCGAAGTTAATTCGGCCGAATTTGTCCGGCCGATGCAGCAGGCTGTCACGTTTCTCAAGCGGATGCAGCACGACGACGGACGCTGGGACCCACTATGGTTTGGCAATCAAGATCGGCCGGACGAAACCAACCCGGTTTACGGCACCGCCAAGGTTCTGATCGCGGCGGGGACGAACGGCAAATCGGAGGCGGCGGCCCGAGACTATTTGCTGAATTCTCAAAATCCAGACGGCGGCTGGGGCGGCGGACCTTCGGTGCCCGAGAAAATCCGCCACTTGGTTCAGTCTCGCACCGAGTTTTCCGCGATTGCACCACAAATTCCCGCCGGATTGTCCAGCAGTGTCGAAGAAACGGCATTGGCGGTCGAAGCTTTGACCACTTTGTTATTGCGAAAACGCGATAAAAAGTCATCCGATTGCGGGCAATCCGCTGCCGAACGCCCGAATGCGCGATCCGTTGCCGGCGAGAAAGGGTTAACAAACGGAGCACCAAATTGTATCGCGACTGGGAACGACCCTTTGATGGCGGCTATACTAAGCGGGGTCGATTTCTTGACGCAAAGCGTTCAGGATCGACGCCACCAGGTTGCTTGGCCGATCGGTTTTTATTTCGCTAAGCTCTGGTACCACGAACGCCTTTACCCGTTGATCTTCACAGCCGCTGCTCTGGGCAAATTTTTGCGTGCGACTGACGAGGAACACAACCCGAATTGGCCTCGTTGATGGTCGGCAGGATTCGTCCTGTACAATTCCATCAATGCCGCAGCGATCCCACCTTTGATTCACCACAATCTACTCGCCCCGAGGTAATCGGTTTGTCGACCGGATTCAGCCCCACCGATACCACCGCCGGCCAAACGAGTGCCGGCCAAACCCCATCTGACGAATCGGATTCGGTGACGCGCAGCAAGCGTCGAAAAACGAGTCATTTGAAAGAAGTCCCCGAGACGCTGGAGATGCGGGAGAGTTTACGCGCGCGATGCCAGCAAGTCGCCGATCGGTTGGACCGCAGTGTCCCGATGACCAAGGATGAATTAGAACAGATCGCGCGTCGCACACTGGAAGAAGCTGATTTGCCCGAGGCCCTCGTCGGCTGGGTGATGGTGATGATCAGCACGTCGTTTTGGCGACACGCACTGGAATCCGTTCCACCGGAGCGTCGGCTGTTCCTGTTGCCCCATTGTTTGAAGCATGCCGAAGGATGTCCTGCGGAATACGACGAATTCGGGATGAACTGCAAGGAATGCGGTGCCTGCAGTATCGCAGATTTTCGCGGGCTTGCCGAAGAGATGGGTTATCGAGTTTTGGTCGCCGAAGGTTCACCGGTGGTGATGAAGATCATCGTCGGAGGCTACGTCGATGCGGTCGTTGGTGTGGCCTGTCTGAACGTGCTGGAAAAAGCAATCGATAAAGTTCTGTTGGCCGGGATTCCGTGTATGGCGGTTCCGTTGTTGAGTAGTGATTGTCGCAACACCAAGGTTGACGAAGCCTGGGTCGACCAGATGATTCGAACTCCCTACAAACCGGCCAAACAAGAAACTCGCAGCTACGTTCACCTGATGCGGGCGGCCGGAGAATTGTTTGAACCGGACAGACTGGATGAGATCGCGCCGCGGTTGCGTGATAAGTCGCCGATCGGTTCGGTGGAATTGACCGCCGACGCTGTTTCATCGATGGATGCGATCGCAGCGACCGAGCACATCGCCTATGACTTTCTGACTCGTGGCGGAAAACACTCGCGTCCCTTTATCACCATGGCGGCCTACGACGCAATGACCGGTGGTGATTGCACGGGCAGCGAAGCGGCAACGGCGCTCAAAGCGATGCCGCTTGCGGTGCGACGGGCGGCGCTCAGCATCGAAACATTTCACAAAGCCAGTTTGGTTCACGACGACATCGAAGACGACGACGCATTTCGTTACGGCCAGCCGTCGCTGCACAAGGCATTCGGAGTGCCGACCGCGATCAACGTCGGTGATTACCTGGTCGGCCTGGGATACCGACTGATCAGCGACCGAGTGGCGATGGCCTCCGCCAGCGCCGAAGCACAAATCGACGTCATGGATTGTCTTGCGGCCGCACACATGCGGCTCGGCGAGGGCCAGGGCGCAGAATTGCTGTGGCGAGACGGGACAGACCGGCGATTGACTCCCTTGGACGCACTAAAGATTTATTCGTTGAAAACGTCGCCCGCGTTCGAGGCTGCCCTGTTCAGCGGCGTTCGGCTTGGTTGCAAAAGTGACGACGCCGGGAAAGCGAACGAGTATCGCGAGGCGATTCGGACTTTCAGCAGGAATTTGGGAGTGGCCTTCCAGATTTTGAACGACTTGGGGGACTTCGCCGGTGACGACCACAATAAGCTGTCGGCCGGTGGGGACGTCTTCGGGGGCCGTCCAACGTTGCTGTGGGCGCTCGCGCTTGAGTCGCTCGGCGACGCGGACCGCGAAGAATTGTTCTCACTCGGCAGCGACCAATGCTCACTAAACGATTCATCCCGATTGTCGGCCGTGCGTCGCTTGTACGAAAAAGCGGGAGTCTTTGAGACCGCGTTTCGGCTGGTCGATAAACATCAACAGAGGGCCGAACAGGTCGCCGATCAATTGGAACCCGATGCTCTTCGTAGATTGCTGTACTTCTTGGTCGATACCGTGCTGGAACGTCCCGAAATTCAGTCGCCAAAGGTCGTGTCATTGGGGCTGGTCGCGCCCGCGGTGTGATTCGCGGCGTCCGAGAAATTCTCCGTTCGATTCCTGATTTCCCCAAAGCACAAAGATGGTTGCAGGGCTTTCCAAAGACGACGCCGATGTAAAAATCGAAACGTTACTTTCAGAGTTCTACGATCCGGCATCGGGCTTCGAGCCGTTCGGTCAATGTGTTTCGGTGGTGGATTTGCCATCGCCCTACAACGAATTACTGAACCACCACGCCCACATGACGGTGACCGTCGAGTCGCACCACGGTGATCGCGTCGACGTCGTGGTTCATCGGCACCATCGCCACCAAGATTCTCTTGGTGATTGGTATGTTCGGGAAATCACACTCAAGACACATTCCGCCGGCAAGGTCGTGCAATACGGAATCGTTCGGCTGAATGTCAACTCGCTTGATCGCGATGTCTGGCAGCAGATTGAATCCAGAGAGACTCCGCTGGGACGTGTTTTGATCGAGCACAACGTGTTGCGTGTCGTCCAGCTTTGCGAGCTCTGGAAAATCACAGCGGGCCCCGCCCTGGCAGCGTTGTTGGACAGCGAACCGGGCGACACGTTGTACGGTCGCACTGCTTTGATTTATTGCGACGGCGAACCGGCAATTGAATTGTTGGAAGTGGTCGCAAAATAATTTCGACGCGGCGCCCTTTTGGTGAAATCTTCCCACGTCCGGTCTTCATAGCAACGCAAAAACAGCGATATCTTAGGTCTCATGAGTAAAACTTCGCGTCCGTTGGATTCATACATCATGTTGTCGGTATGCGTTGCATCATTGCTCGTGATGCCAAACGTGTTTGCCCAGTCCAGCACGAAGTCCGACAATCCGCCCAGCGCCAATTCAAACGCACCGTCCAGCGGATCGGATCACCGACAGTGGGCCAATGACGCCCGGACCGCGATCAACGCCCAAGATTACGAAACTGCATTGATGGCGGCGAAAAAAATTGCAGCATCGTCAGCGTCCCTTGATTACCAATTGCTCGCCGCCGACACAATGTTGCGCTGTGGTGATGCGCATCACGCGATCGTGCAATTTGAAAAGTACCTAGATAAAAGACCTGCCGATCGACCGCATTTGTGGCAGCTCGGGATCGCTTTGTATTTCGACGGAAAGTTCAAAGAGGGCGCAGAGCTTTTCGAAAAACACCGAGAGGTCAATCCGAACGATGTTGAAAATGCGGCCTGGCATTTCCTGTGCGTTGCAAAGGGTGATTCGCCCGAAAAAGCCAAACAGATGCTGCTTCCGGCGCCTGATGATTTTCGGCCTCCGATGAAAGAGGTTTTGGAAATGCTGAAGAGTGGCGACACGGCGCCGGTCAAGGAACGCATGACCTCGTTTGGTGACAACGAGTCCCGTGCCAAGTCGGCGCAGTTTTATGGTGACTTTTATTTAGGGCTGTACGCCGACGCCTTGGGAGACAAGGCAACTGCCCAAAAACATCTTGATGCTGCGGCCAAGGACTCCCCACGGAATTACATGGGTGACGTCGCCAAGGTCTATTCGCGCTATCTTAAGAAGTAGCCGGTAGTGCTTTTTCCAGATCAATTTTGGGGTTGGGAACGTGGCGGAAGTCGTCAAGACTTTCGTGAATCGCCGGAGGAATCGAAATTCATGACGAGCTCCGCTACCCCAAAATCAGACGTTGACGAAG
>JAGQPO010000838.1 GCA_020426665.1 Planctomycetales bacterium | reverse complement strand
ATTGGCATTGTGATCGTTCCAGACACGACCACTCACTGACCCGTTGGTGGGCACGTAGATGCCGGCATCGAAGTGCGCGATGGTTTCGCCCGCCGCAATGCTGATCAAGGTTCGAACTGCAAAGTCCGCATCGATTTCATCATTGCTCCCTAGGTTCAGTGCTGGACTGAACTGTCCAAGGCGATAGTCGGTCGAAACGGAATACTCGCCGGGCTCCAAACCTTCGAATCGATAGTGGCCCGTCGAGGCGGTATAGTACCGGACCAATCTTCCGTCTTGAGTCAGGTAGACTTGGTGACCGAGGCGATCCGGTTCGCCCGGATCTTGAATCCCGTCTTGGTCCAAGTCATCCCAAATTCGCCCCCACAGGATGCCTCCGCTACCGCTGGGATAAAACCCGGCGTCGACATCGCTGGTCGACCCGCCAACTGGCAGGTTGACGATGACGCGCCGGCCGATCGGATCACTGTCGAATCGATCGTCTCCGCCCTGGTCATGCGGCGAACGAACGTAGCCGCTGGGCCCGGGGCCGAAGACAACCATGTAAACGCCCGCTTCGAGTCCACCGAATCGGTATTCACCATCGTCATCGGCGCTGAACTTTGTCGCCAGAACTCGTCCGCTCAAGTCACGCAGTTCGACCGGCACGCCTCCGATCCCGAGTTCCTCTGGATCTTCGATTCCGTCGGTGTCGTTGTCATGCCAAACTCGGCCGGAGATAAATCCGAACGTTGATTCAACAAACCCGGCATCGACGGCATCGTGAACCTCTCCCGCGGCGACGGTTACGACGGCACGTCCATCGCCAAAGTCGCTGTCCAGCAAATCACTGATGCCTTGATCAGAACCGGACGGGGCGACCCCAAAAATGCCCAATCCGGTGCTCAGGGTATAGGTCCCGGCGGCTAGTCCGCGGAAACTGTAATCACCGTCGTCGGTGTACTGAAACGTCCGTCGTCCCGAAGCGTCTTCGAGCACAACGATCTGACGCTCGCGAAGATTGGGTTCACCGGGTTCTTGCAGACCGTTTGCATTGAGATCGTCCCAAAGTCGACCAGCGATCACTGCGGCCTCGGCAAATTCAACGAAGCCCGCGTCTACGTTGGTCGCCGAGATGCCGGTACCGAGCGTGAGAGTCACACGATTTCCGATCGCGTCACTGTCTATCGAATCGTCCGTGCCTTGGTTCGCCGGTGACGCGGACGATCCTGGAGGACCGGAAAACTGTAACGTGTAGGTTCCCGGCCGCAGCCCGCGAATCGAGTAGAACCCGTCGATGGCGTCGGTATAGACTTGGCGAACACTGCTGCCGTCAAACACATGAATGACCAACCCGCCAATGCCGCGTTCGCCGCTGTCTTGAATGCCGTTGCCATCCCGATCGTCCCATACCCGTCCGCTGATGCCGCCGACCACGGTTGAATAAATTCCAGCGTCGATATCGTCTTTGACTTCACCGATGCCGACCGACACAATAACTCGTCGTCCGATCGGGTCGCTGTCGGACGTGTCGTCCGTTCCCTGATCGTGTGGCGAAAACAGATAGCTGTCGGGGGTCGGCCCGAAGCTGACGATGTAGGTTCCATCATCCAATCCGCCGAAGCGGTAGTACCCCGGCTCGGTGTGACCGACGATCCGGTCCGAGCTGATGGTGGAGGCGATCACGCGCCCGGATAGATCTTTGATGTTGACCGGTATGCCTGCCAAGCCCGGTTCGCCGACGTCTTGGATTCCATTGGCGTTCAAATCGTCCCAGACGCGTCCACTGATGACGCCTGGTAGATCTTGAAAAAAACCCGCGTCAACGACTCGTGAGCTGGAGGCGCCGAAATCAACGGTGACCCAACCATATTCGTCCGGGTCACTACCGTGAAAACCACCCGCGTGTCGTGGTGATCGGCTGTAGCCGGCCGGCAGTGGGAACACGACATAGTATCGGTCTTCGGTGAGTCCGCCGAACCGATAAAAACCAGTGTCGGTGAAGATCTCGACGGGATCACCATGTTCCGGGAACAATCGGACAGTGGCGGGCAAATTGGGTTCCGAAGCATCCTGGAACCCATCGCCATCCCGATCATCCCAGACTCTCCCGCCGATGACTTTCCCAGTATTCTCCGCCAGCCCGACGTCGTAGTGCTGAACGGTTTCACCCAAGCCAATTGTGATCCAATTGAATCCATAAGTCGGCAGATCGCTATCGATGGTGTCATCGACACCTTGATCACGAGGAGAGATCGCAAAGCGATCGTTGAGGGAAAAGCCGATTTTGTACTCACCAGGGGGAAGACCGCGAAGTCGATAGCCACTTGCGTCGGTTGTGACGTAGTCATAGTATCGTCCGTCAACACGGCGAACATAAACTCCGACGCCGGAGAGTGATGGTTCCGATGGGTCTTGAATTCCGTCGCCGTCGAGATCCTCCCAAACTCTTCCCGAGATCTCGCCATTTGCAAAGTAGAAGTAGCCGGCCGCCACGTCGTCCTTGATTTCGCCTTCACCAAGCGTCACTCTGATTCGACGAGAACGACCGACGTCGCTATCAATCGTGTCGTCATCGCCTTGGTCGGTCGGGGATTGAGTTAGTCCGATTCCCAACAGGGGAATCACGATATCATAGCTACCTGCAGGAAGCCCGCGGAATTCAAACTCGCCGTCGCGCACCGTCGACGTCAGATAGACCGGGCTTCCTACTGCTCCGACGATCTGGACTTCTCTTCCCTCGGCATTGTCCAGGCCGGGTTCGCTTTCATCTTGAATTCCGTCTCCGTTAATGTCGTTCCAGATTCTTCCTCGGATGACGCCCGTGCCAGTCGAGTCGTAGACGTAACCTGCATCAACGCCGACAAGTACTTCGGCGACCGAGATCGTTGCAACGGCGATCCCGGTGATGTCATCAGCATCGCTGTCGGCATGTTCATCGGCAATAGCATTAGGAACGGTATAGCTGCGTCCGACAAGGTTGCCAAAGTGAACCAGGTACGTTCCCGCGGCCAGGCCGGAAAACCGATAGTAACCAAATCGACCTCGTTCGCCGCTTGTCCTTTGCCGCCCAAGAATTCGAGTTCCCGTCGCATCGTACAGCGTGACGACGATCCCTTCGATGCCAGCGACTGACCATCCTCCTTGAATGCCGAATCTATCAACGTCTAGCCATGCGCGACCGGTGATCGTTCCGAGTCTGGCATCGACGTAACCGGCATCGGTCGACGTATTGAATTCTGCCGCCCCAACGGCCACGACGGCCCGTCCGCTCATTGGGTCAGGATCTGAATCGGCCAGGTCATCGACGCCCTGGTCCATCAATGTGCGGTCATAACCACGAATGTTGGTGGCAAATTCAACCAAATAGTTACCCGCCGCCAGTCCGCCGAACCGGTAGTCACCGCGAGCATCACTGACCGTCGTCGCCAATAGCGTTGACCCGGCTGCGTCAAATAACTTGACATCGATTCCCGGCAGCGGGCCATCGCCGAAGGTACGGATGCCGTCTCCGTTGTCATCGGTAAACGTGCTGCCGCTGATCACTGACGAATTCGTGTCTTCGACGATTCCCGCGTCAATGTCAGCCAGCACTTCGGCGACGCCCAGTGCGATCGTGACATCGCCGGAGACCGGATCGACGTCGCTGTCCAATTCGTCATCGGTCCCCACGTCGCGCGGACTAAACGCATGTCCGAAAGGTCTGTCAAAACGCAGTTCGTAGGTTCCGCTCGGCAAGCCAATGAATTCGTAATGGCCGTGCCGATCGGACTTGTGACGGGCCAGTTCGGTTCCGCCGCTGTCGTACAACCATACCGCGACGCCTGGACGTGGCGGCTCGTTGATGTCTTGGATGCCATCGCCGTTTAAGTCCTCCCAGACGCTTCCGGTAATCGCGCCACTGCTCGGATCCGCGACCAGGCCCGCATAGACACTGACGTACACTTCGCCGGCCGTTAGCGTGACAGGGACACGTCCGTCGCTGATGTCCGGATCGCTGTCAATCCGGTCGGACAACCCTTGGTCCGCGGGGCTGAAACTGTACGCAAAACCGCTGGGCGTTTCAAACTCCACCAGAAAATCACCGGCAGCCAATCCACTAAACGCGTACCGTCCAAATTCATCTGAAGTCGTCTCGCGCAACGTCGCAAAGTTGACGTCCAGTAATCGAACTTTGACGCCTTCCATTCCGGGCTCACCCGCATCACGGATTCCGTTTCCGTTGAAGTCACTCCAGACCAAGTCGCCGATCGTCCCCAAGTTGGTCGACACGAACAGGCCCGCATCGACGTTGTTAATCGATGTTGCGCCGGTCAGTGTAATCAGATCCGTTCGTCCCAGCGTTTCATCGACGTCGCTGTCAGTTTCGTCGCTCGCGCCGACGTCTTGTGGTGAATGATTGAATCCCGGCGGAGTGATCACTTCAATGGAATAGCTGTCCGCGACAAGCGAAGAGAACCCGTAGTAGCCGCCCGCATTG
>JAGQPO010000837.1 GCA_020426665.1 Planctomycetales bacterium | reverse complement strand
GACATTACACCCAGTCCGAAATACCCCGACTATGTTGCCGCCAAGGGAATCGTACTCGTCCGCGCGATGTCTCCACAGACGAACGACAACCAAGCTAATGACGCCAAAGTGAACAGTGCCGGGAAGTCTTCACAAAAACCTTCCGCGTTGTCGCCCAGTATGCAAGCCCTGCTCGACTGGAGTGCGCCGGTCGATGGATTGCGAGCAGCGGTGATGATTCAAACACAAAACCAGCAACAGGAACAGACAAATTACCCCAAGGTGTTGCTGGTGTTACAGAACGTGTCCGACAAAAACATTCGGATTTGTGACACACAGATGAAAAAGAACGATGACGTTCGCATTCGAGAAGACAAACGGACGCTCTATCTACACGACAAAGTCAAAGGAATTCTCTCCGGACACTCCAGTAGCGGCGGAACCGATACCGACGTGGAACTAAAACCAAACCAGGTAGTCATGCTGGATATCTTTCATGGCGAAGTTCCCAGCGACAAAGGTTTCACCTTGAGCGCCGCACTGGTGGACGTTTTGTTGCACAATGGTTCGATGTTGTTTTCTGCTTCTTTGAATCTCAATACAGCCCCTCCGAACGCGTGGTCCGGAAAACTTACAACGCCACCAACACGGGGCGCCGTTTTAGCGAAAGGGCCGCTACCGAACGACATGAAATCCCGAGAGCTTTTTCAGGTCTTCCTTGATCATGCACGTCACAACGGCGACATCCCCGGCGGAATGATCAAACGACTAGAGGAAAAGGTACAGTATTTCATTTCGATCAACACGGGAGATCAATCCGGCGACCCTTATGCGAAGAAAATGCAGCGAGTTACCACTCGATTCGAAAAGGACGGAGACTGGACTCAGGCCGACGTCGTGTCGCTGCTGGACGAAATCGCTGCAGTGACGACCATACCGATGGATACGACGCTGGACACGATCCGCGAAGAAACCCTCAATCGAGGTCAATTGTTACCTTCGTCTCTGAAGAACGCCAATTGGGGACAAGCCTTACCAGGAGGCTTGCGAATGGCATGGATACTTGAGCCGGTGGCGGACCGGTATCACCTAGGTTCGTCACTGAACTCTCGAGTCGTGATTCATAACTCTGGCGAGGAACCCGTCGCTTTCAAGATTATCAATTTTCAACAACCAAAACATTCGGCGACCAACGGATCGGGTGCTGCGATCGAACTGGAATCGACATACTGGACAACAAGAGGGCTTCCGAAGTCATACCGATTGCATCCCGGTGAGTACTGCGAAGTTCACGCGCCCGGGATCGGCATCGGCCGTCGAAACAACGACCAAGACGACTGGGCAAACGTCCGACCAGGGACATGGATTCTTGCCAACGAAGGAGACGACGTCGTCTTTCAGGCGGGCGAGATCCTGCTGACGGGCGACTACAATCAGAAAGTCGATTCGGATTGGTGGCTGAAATCATTGACGCAGCGACTTCGCATGGACGCACCATTGCCGGCAAACGAGGCCGAGCGAAAACTGATCCTGTTTCGCGCCGTGCAGGATCTATTTGGAACATCACCACGACCAAACGAGGCCGAATCGTTTTACGCCGACAAATCTCCCGAAGCTCTGGAGAATCTTGCCAAACTATTGTCAAAACGATCGTGGATCACACCGGTCTCCGGTTCGATCAAGAGTGGCGTGACGAAGTTCAGGGTGCTTCCACGAGACCCCGATGCGGCAAACCGCCCACGCGTTGCTTCGAATCCAGGTCGCTATAACCTTGCAGATACATTGCGACTCGTTGTAACGCGACGACCCTACGGCAGCCGCATCGTAAACGAAGCCAATTTAATGTGGTTCCCGAAAGGCGAAAACTCCGTGTCCACACCCGTTTCACTTCCCGACGGATACAACACCTGGGCGGCAGGCTGGATCCCGGAAACAACGGATCTGTGGATCGCGACGAAGGACTCTCTGCGCCGCTACGATTTCTCAAACCTCGCATCGATTCAAGTTCAACCGTTTGACGGCGATCAACAATCGACAGCTCCCGTACCGAACGAGCTTCGCGAACAACTTAACGGCATCATCGTCGGAGGCGAAACCCCTAGGCCAACCATCGGCCCCGTGGCATCATCTGCCGATTCAAAGAGTGACTGAAGGGGAGATTGGGTGCTGCAGGAAAGTCATCACCACAGTCAGTCCCCCAATGTGAACAGGCTGCAGTGATCACAATGTCGGCGATTTCACAACGCACAAGGTAGAAACCGAAGCAATCACACCGTGGACAGATTCTGTCCACAGCCGTGGTGAATGTCTTTTCGTCGACATCTGCTTTCTTTCGCGCAAGCCTCGTCAGATAGCAAAAACCCCGCAAAAACACCGGCCAAATGGCATTGGCACACTTCATGCATGGGAAACGAGTCGTTCGATCGTTCTCCACCCCTGAATCATGAAACCTGATGACCAATCACACCGCTTCCAGCCCCTCTAGCTCTGACGGAGAAGCAGCCGAGGCGAAATCCGGCCTTGTCGCTTCAATCATGAAGGGATTGCCGACCCTATTAGTTCTCACCGTCATGGCTGGCGGATGGATGTTGATGCATCACATCAATTCGGGAGGATCGATCACGGAAGAACAGGCCGACGCGGTCGAGCAAGAGACCGTCAGCGATACGTTGGTCTTACCACAAGGCAAACTGACCGCCGGAAAATTTGAGAGTGTCCCCGCTCAGTCTCACGTCGTCCAGCACGCGCATACGGTTCCCGGTCGATTACGGTACGACCAAACTCAACATGTCGACGTGAAAGCTCCGATGGACGGTATCCTTGCCGAACTGGTCGTCACGCCTGGAGACCACGTCAATGCCGGAGATCTGATTGCTGT
>JAGQPO010000836.1 GCA_020426665.1 Planctomycetales bacterium | reverse complement strand
GGCTGAGTGCTTCGCGTCCAAAGTACATTTTCGTTGATGTAACGACGTGAGACCTCGGCCACCTGGACGATCTCGGATTCCGTGAACGAAATATTTGCCAACGTGTTGAAATACTTCGTCTGACTTCGAATCGCCGGGTCCAAATATTCGGTTCGCTGATCCTCCAACAACGTGAGCGCTTCCTGTTCCAACTTATCGCGTTGGTCCGCGGCGACGAGGTCTCCGGTCTTGCGAAACAGTTCCGCGACCTGCAACTTTAGCGATCCGTTGCGAGCGTCTTTCATGTCCATCAATTCATAATTCGCGTCATCAATTTCCGCGGCACGCTGACGAATCATCAACCGGTATGAATTGACGTTGGGAAGTTCCTGTTTCATGCCACGAAGCATGGCGCTGACCGCAGCAGTCCGGCCGACTTGATCGACGCGGCGGACCGCCTCCTCCTGCGATTTCCGCAGCCGTTCCAGTTCGTCAGTACTACTTTGGAGCCTTGATTCAGCCTGATCAATTTTCACGACCAAATCCTGGACAAGGGTTGCAAGTCGTTGGTTTTCCTTGCCGATCTCTTGAAGCGCAGGATGCAATTCTTCGACTTGGCGATCGGCCTTGTCGGCGCGATCCTTGGCGTCGTCGGCGCGTTTGGATTCCACGACCGCCTTTAATGTTTTGTATCGATCGTCGATGACTTCAAGCTCTTTGCCCAACCGATCCAAATTCAATTGCGGAAGATTGGCCGCCGTTTCGGCTTCCAAATACGCTTGCTGATTTTGCTTTTCAAGAATCTGCGTCTTGACCAATTCGGCGGAACTCTTCAACTCGGCGATCATCGCTTCGCTTTTCAAAGACGCGTCCGACGAAGCGACGGCAGCCTCCGCTTGCGACTCCAATCGCGCCAGTGTCTGGTTCAACTTTGGAATTTCCGCATCGATTTCGGCTCGCTGTTGAGTCGATTTCGAAATCGCGGCTTCGGCATCATCGAATGCCTGTTTGGCGGCGGTGCGCTGCGCCGTCAACGCCGCGAGCTGGGTCTCCAATTCCGCCAGCGAACCCTCGGGAGCGGGCGTCTTGGTTTCGGCCAACGCAGTGATCGCCGCCTTGATCGATTTGACTCGGTCGGCAATCTCCCCCAACCCCGCCTGGGTTTGCTGGGCAGACTGAGTCGAAGTCACCTTGTCGGATCGATACTTCGCCGCTTTCCCGATCGATTCATATATCGATTGCTTCTCCTCGTCCGTCAATGTCGACGACTCGACGCGTGTCCGCAAACTCTCAAGTTCCGGATCCATGTCGGGCGGCAATGTCATGCCCACTGGATTCGCACCGGCAGAATTCTTTTCTTGCACTCCCAGCAAATCAGGCGGCTGTGCGGCGACGTTCGCGGACGAATGACTCCACACCATCAACAACACAAAGAACAGGCGACTGAGGTTTCCGGAGTAGCGGATATCACGCATCTTCAAATCAGTTTCAAGGTTGTCATTGTCTGGTGCCAAGCCTCTGAATCATTGGTACGCGGCAATACGAGTCGATCACTGTTTTCTCGTGGCGTTGCTAATCTAGGCAATCTGCTGGAAATCTGTGTTCGATCACCGTAAGGTCTGGCCGCTGGCGTACCGAAGGCCGATAATGGAGAAAACACTGAATCCAAAGGGTAACCTTGTGACGATCCCATGCCGCATTCTGACCGCCGCAGCAATGCTGCTGCACTCGATTTTCGGGTGTGGCATGCATGATGTTTGCGGCTGCCAGCAAAATTGGCAAGGTCGATCGGCAACGGAATCAGTGGGCAAATGTTGTGAAACGGACGCCGAACGTCCAGATGTCCACCACAACCACCACGATTCGGAGACAATTCACGACGGCATCCCGATCGGGGGTCGTGAATATTTCCACCGGATGGATTGCGACACGACTTCGATGCGCTCCCTGTGTGCTTGCTGTCAACGCTTGCCGCACCACGACGAAACTCCAATGTCGATCTGCGATATTTCGTGCAGTTTTGTCCAGACGTCGATCGTCGTGTTTGACGTCGAATCGCCATTTGTCGAATTCCTGGTTCCAGATGACGACCTGATTGTGGGTCAATCCGTCCAGATTGCGGCATATCAACCTCGCTATTGGCAGGCAATGCGCGGTGGCGACTCTGTCGCCCATTGCGCTTCTTTGTGCACATGGCAGCTCTAGGAACGTTGCCGGCCATTTAATTGCACGCTTGACGCTACCCGGGCACAAGATTCGTTTGCTGAATCGCAAATGATGATCCGATGGTTGCCGGTCCGAGCCGGTTTCGACGTGCAACTGTGTGCTCTTATCCGTTCCTATGAACGCTTCGTTGTCGTTTCCTAGTTGATGGGCCAGACCCCAATGTCATCAGGCAATCTTCCGAAATCTCGGTTGCGCTCCCATGCGTTTCTTCAATTCGTCATCTGCGCGTTGATCTGCGTCGGCGCGTTTGCCTACGTTCGCTACAACGGGCGATCCGGTTCGGATGAACTGCCGCACGCCGAATCCTCCGGCCAGGCGGACCAACATTCCGAACACGACGGACATGACCATGCAGCGCATTCATCGAACCAATCAATCTCCCTGAGCCCCCAGGCGCGGGCGAACCTGGGGTTGCGAACCGAGCGAGTTTCAGTTGGTGATTACACCAAGTACATCGAAGTCCCTGGTGTTGTGACCGCTTGGCCCGGCCAGACACACGTCGCGGTGACGTCGCCATTGACGGGAGTGATCCAGGCGATCAATGTTTCCCGAGGTGAATTGATTCGTAGCGGATCGCCATTGTTCGTGCTTCGGCTGACGCATCAGGATTTGGTCAACACGCAGGAAACGTTTCTGTCTCAGCTGGGCCAGTTGGATGTCGAAGAGAAAGAAATACAGCGATTGACGTCGATCTCTAATTCCGGAGCCGTTGCTGGAAAAACACGTTTGGTCAGGGAATACGAACGCGACAAGTTGTTGGCCGGAATTCGTGCGGCGCGACAAGCGATGTTGTTGCACGGTTTGACCGAACAACAAATCAACCAGATCGAAATCACGCGCACCTTGATCCGTGAAGTCGTCGTTCACGCGCCGATCATTCACGAAGACAACTCGCTGCACCACGAATCGATGAGTGCCGGAGACCGAACGGCCGGTTCGCCGAGCGCACGGCTGGCATCGTTGCAACCGCCGGTGATTCCACACCCCGACCATATCGACGTCGAATTCCTGGTCACCCAGCTGGACACCAGACGCGGAGAAGCGGTCACCGCCGGTCAACAGCTGGCACAATTGTCCGACTACGGCCAACTGTTGATCGAAGGCCACGCCTATCAGCGAGACGGCGACGCGCTTCGAAAGGCCGCCGATAGTGACGGCAGCGTTCAAGCGGTGATCGATCACAGCGGAGGAACCACCGAAACGATTGAGGGGTTGAATGTTGTCTATATCGGGAACGAGATCCAACGTGACTCACGCTCGTTGCCATTCTACATCGGTCTTGAAAATCGAATCGAACGGTCCGAATTGCGTGGCAACAAACGATACGTCAGTTGGCGATTCAAACCGGGCCATCGAATGACGGTTCGATTGCCGGTTGCCAAGATCACAAACGCGATCGTCGTCCCCAAAGACGCCGTCGCGGAAGAGGGCCCGGAACGCTATCTGTTCGTGGAAAACGGCGACGATTTCCAGCAGGTCCCGGTGGAGGTGCTGGCCCGCGATTCGGTCAGTGTGGCGATCGCCAATGACGGCCAAGTTTGGCCGGGCCAAACAATCGCGACCAACGGCGCACATCAATTGCAGATGGAACTAAAAAACCAATCCGGCGGCGCGATCGATCCTCATGCGGGGCATAACCACTGATGCTTGATCGAATCATTTCCTTTTCGCTGCACAATCGGATGTTGGTCTTGGCTGCGGCCGTGATCATGCTGGGCGTGGGTGCGATACAGACGACTCGGCTTCCGATCGACGTGTTTCCAAATTTGAATCGGCCGCGCGTCGTTGTAATCACCGAAGCGCCCGGGATGGCGCCGGAGGAAGTCGAGGCGTTGATCACGTTCCCGTTGGAGACCGCGTTTAACGGAGCCAACGGCGTGCTGGACGTTCGCAGCAGCAGCGGGATCGGGATCTCGGTGATCTACGTCGAATTCGACTGGAACACCGATATCTATAACGACCGCCAAGTTGTTAATGAAAGATTGCAACTTGCATCGGAACAATTGCCCAAGAACGTCAAACCGACGCTTGCGCCGATCTCGTCGATCATGGGCCAGATCTTGATGTACGGGATGTGGAGCGAAGGCGACCAGACATCACCGATGGAAGTCCGGACACTGGCTGATTGGGTCGTTCGCCAGCGGTTGCTGACAATTCCAGGTGTGTCGCAAGTGTTCACGATCGGAGGCGGCCGCAAACAATTCCAAGTCCTGGTTGACCCCGATGCGTTGCGTTCCTTTGATCTGACGATGGAACAAGTTCATGCCGCTTTATTACAGGCCAACCTGAATGCGACCGGCGGGTATTTGGACGACCGCGGAGCGAACGAATTGCTGGTCCGCGGCCTGGGACGCGTCAGCAGTCTGGATGATTTGGAAAAGTTGGTGGTCGAGATGCGGAACGATCGTGCGATCACGGTCGCGGAAATCGCTAGAGTGATTGAAGCACCACAGGTCAAACGTGGCGACGCTTCGGCATATGTCCGTGACGGCGACGGCCAAATCGAAGGCGGGCCGGCCGTGGTTCTGACGATCAACAAACAACCCGGCAGCGACACGCGGGCAGTCGACGAAGCCATCGCCGACGCGTTGGCCGACTTGAAGGGATCGCTTCCGGATGACATCCGCATCGCAAACGTCTACTCACAACGATCCTTTATCGATCGTGCAATTGAAAACGTCGTCGAAGCGTTGGCCGACGGCGGAGTGCTGGTGTTGGTCATCCTGTTTCTTTTTCTACTGAATTTCCGCACAACGTTTATCACGTTGACCGCCATCCCATTATCGATCATCGCAACGGCTTGTGTCTTTTCAATCTTTGGTTTGTCGATCAATACGATGACGTTGGGCGGCATCGCGGTCGCGATCGGAGAATTGGTCGACGACGCCATCGTTGATGTCGAGAACATTTTTCGACGCTTGCGTGAAAACCGGCACTCCGATTCCCCACGCCCAACATTGCGTGTCGTATTGGACGCCAGCACCGAAGTACGAAGTTCAATCGTTTATGGTACCGCAATCGTTGTTCTGGTTTTCATTCCACTGTTCGCATTGCAGGGGATGGAGGGCAAACTGTTCGTCCCATTAGCGTTGGGGTACGTCGTTTCGTTGGTCGCATCGCTGGCCGTTTCGCTGACCGTCACCCCGGCGCTGTCTTCACTGATGTTGGTCGGCGGGCGCGCATGGAAAATCGTTTTACCGCTGCTCGCATTCTCGATCGCTCTGCTCGCGTTTTACTGGATGATTCCGCGAGCGACGGAGATCATCGGCCTAACGGGGTGGTCGCCTGGCAACCCGCTGATGTTGTCGCTGTTGGCCACGCCGCTGGTCTGGTTGGGACTGCAGAGCATCGAAACGTTGTTCGGCGGAGACCAGGCGGAAGAAGGAAAAATGCTGCTTGGTTTCAAAGGTCTTGCCGGTTTGGCGATCGGATTCAGCACGAGATTTCCGGGAATTGTCCTGGGGGCTTCTTTGGCAACGTTACTGGTCGCTGCATTTGCGCTATTGCAATTGGAACGCGACTTTCTGCCG
>JAGQPO010000835.1 GCA_020426665.1 Planctomycetales bacterium | reverse complement strand
AACCCTAAAATTAAATCTGGACAAAACACTATTTATGAATCTTCGAGCTTGCCGCCTGATCCGTCAAGCCGCATTGCGGTCCAACGCCTTGCGTCGTGACGCGGGAACTCGCCCGCTGGGTGGGGACCCAGTGGAATACAAATTTTGATCGTGAAACGGCATCGAGATCTGGTCCACAAAATCAGTGTTCAACTCGTCTCGCAGTCGTTTTAAGAACGCCGCGCCGTCCAAATGATCGTCATAATATTGGCAAACATTTCTCGAAAGCCGGTTCCGCTTTTCAGGTGGCATTGTATCAATCCGCCGAATGGCGGCTGCCAATCCCTTGCGACCCTCGAAACAAATGGAGTTGTAACCGTCGATCAGCTCAGGGTCGAAACGATCGCCATATTCAATGATTGGAACGACCCCGAGAGACATCGCTTCGATGACATTGTGGCAGACCGGTTGCGATGCACCGGGGCAACACAAAAAAAACTGGTGCGAGCTCAAGATCGACATCCAGTCTGCCGCCGCAATGGGCTCCTTTGCACTGTCGCGAAGCACGATTTTGCGATCGTTTCCGCCGGCATCTCGCCGAGCGATCCGATCACCGAATTGCCGGCGCAGCACGTCTAGCATTTCCAGTCGCGAAAGGACACCAAACTTTTCGTGCATCGCCTCGCGACCGTAACGTCGATGCTGGCTTCCCGCGAAAAAGACACCGGCTTTGAACTGTCTTCTGAAAGATGCAACCTGGACCGCATCGAATTGGGCAATCTGATTGGGGTGCATCGGATACGGCATGACCATCGTTTTGGCGACGGGATCGCGTCCGATCAACATGGCAACGGTGCGTTGATCGTACAACGGACGATCCGCACGCTCGCCGTCGATGTCCAACAAGACCAATGAGTTTTTGGGAAAGTGATGCCCCGGTTCGATCCAACGGACATGTGGCATCGCCAAAAACTCTTTTCCCAGCGACTTGTGCGCGATCGCAGCCAATAAAACCCTGCTGCAGCGAAGAACAACTGGCGAATCAATTTGTGCGGCAAATGCGGAAAGGCAGGCCAGATGTCTCGCACAGTCAAACAGCATTTTGTCGGTGTACAAATCCAACCCGATTGTCGCACAGGACTTAACCGAATTTGGCTTTGACACATTCAACTTTGCACTCGATGCAAGTTGCTCTTCGGCAAGTCGAATGTCAAAAGGGTAACGCAGCAGATGTTTCCATTTCATAATCGATGTTCCTATCCCGCGTCGCGCATCATGTCGACGTACCGGTTTTCGACCCCCATCTCAAGGAGCGTATTCCTGCCTGAGTGAACCGAAGCAACCGTTTCGGCGTGTCGGCGGCAGTTCTGAATCATGTCGTTCAATTGGCCAGGCAACCTGTCCAGGATTCCGGGTATTTCCGTCGTCGATCGGTAAATCCACCCGATCGGCCCTGATTTTTCCGCCGCACGAACCTGCTCGGCGAGCCAACAACGATCAGGGACAATCACCGGCACACCTCGGATCATCATCTCCAACAACACACCGCTGCAACGGGCAACGTAACGATCGGCGTCATAGAGAAATAGCCCGACATCGGCGGTGTCCAACCATGCGTGATAGTCTTCGCTGGTCAGATTTCCGCGCAACACCTCCAATACGGACGAAGATTGCCCGGCAGGCCCGTCAACCAATTCATGCATGGTCGGCGGGATCATTCGTTGCCAACGTTTGCGCGGCAACTGCATCGACCATGTACATCGCCCGGAACGCAAATGCGGCAGCTCGATCGCTTGCAGAATACCTTGAATTTCATCTCGCCCTTTTTCGGCGCGGGGCATTCCCGCCAACAGGATCTTGATCGGTTCGCGGGTTGGCGACTTCTCCATCACCGCATCGCGCCGCCGCGTCGGATACGGTATCGCACTCGCATTGATCCCGACCTCGGCCAATTGGTTTGTCAGTGAATCCGTTGTCGCATGCAAATGAATTTGATGCGGCGTCATTTGCTGTACGGCCGCGTTGACCTGGCGGCCAAAGGCGCGAGCACGATCGGTCACGACCGAATCGTAGATGGCAAAGTGAAAGACGACGTGAATCGTTAGGGAGCGGCCGTCACCGATTTGATTGATCTGGTCCAATGCGCGAGCAAGCGCCAGGATTTGAAAATCGCCACCCGTGTTGATCACAATTCGATCGCCGTCGACCGGTGAGAATCGCAGGACGGATTCAACAAAGGCCGACGACCAATTCTTCAGCATCGACTTTGGCCTTCGTGAAGGACGACAAGCAATCTCGCGGATCGTTTCCAGAAGTCGAAGTGCAGGTGTTCCGCCGACAAACTTGCCCGACGGGTTACGCTGGACCAGTGCGGGACCGTCCACACCCAATGACCAATTCTCCATTCGCCGAACATGGAACTGTGGATCCAACGCCAGATCCTTCAACCGGTTATCGGCCCTAAGCTGTGGGTTACGCTGCGAAAACGAATGATGAGTCACCAGAGTGGGGCGGTATCCCAATTCACGTGAACCGTCGGCTAGCAAACTGGCCAGTTCCAAATAGTGACCGCCGATGTCACGGAGATTGTCCTCCATGAACAAGATTCGGGGCTGACTGGTCGGCGAGCAAAACATTGGATTGAAGTATCAGGACGGCCGGGAAACAACGGTGGAAATCGTTATTAACAGGTGCGGCGCCCGGAGTCCATGTTAGCTTTTTTGCACCCTGGTCACTCTTGACGCGTTACCCCCCAATTTGATAGCCGAAGTGAATGCATAAATCATCATTCAATCAGTCTCCGGCTCTTAGGGCCGCCACCCTCGTTGCCATCCTGGTCTCGTCCAACCTTAGTGATCAACCTGGGCGAGCCTACGCGACCGATCCGATTCGTCACGCGGAACCAGATTCTTCAACCGACCAGCCTTGCGTGTTACTTCGGAATGGGAACGTTTTATTCGGGTCGGCCGTCAAGATTGGCGACATGATCTGCATCACACGAGACGACCAGTCGACGATCAATCTGCCCACGTCGCAGGTCGAATCGATTGGCAAATCGCTTCACGAGCTTTACGAATTCCGTCGCCAAGATCGTTTCCCCGATGACTTGAAACGGGTGCAAAGCGACATC
>JAGQPO010000834.1 GCA_020426665.1 Planctomycetales bacterium | reverse complement strand
CGTTTGACCTTCAGCACTTCCTCGGTCTGAGACTCGGTCGAAAGATTCTTGTGGATAATCCCCAGACCACCCTCTTTGGCCAATCCGATCGCCATTTCGGCTTCGGTGACAGTGTCCATGGGGGACGAGAGCAGAGGGATTTGAAGCCTGATCCGCTGAGTCAGCTGGCTGCTGACGTCGACTTCACTGGGCACAACTTCGCTGTAGCGGGGTTCCAGCAAAACGTCGTCAAAGGTGACTCCGGAGTAGCTGATTTTGTCTTCAAACATGCCGAACCTGCCTGACAATTGCGAAGCTGGGAAGCGGGAAAAGCTTGGCAGTATGACGGACGTGGATCAGTAGCGGAAGTCGCCAAGGTCGTTTACAGCGGGAAGTCCTCTTCGGCGGCAGCGTCCGCGTAGAGCGGCATGTGTCGGTAATAGACCTCTAGGATCATGGTGGCGAAGGAGGTGACGCACAATCGTCCAGACTCGGACATGTGAGGCGATCCCTTGAAAAACCAGCTTCCTTTGCCCCCCTTGGATTGGTCCTGTGTTTCCACTAACCAGTCACGAAGTTCTGAATTGAACTTGTCCCACTCCTGACCACCGTAGTGACGAAGAACCTGGGCGGCATAATAGTTGTAATACAGGTCGGGCTTTTTGACTCCGAGTTTGGACAAGTGGCTGACGCCCTTTTGGATGCCGGGATGGTTCTTGTCCCAACCGGTGTACATCCTGCACAGCAACCCGACGGCGGTAGTGGCAGGGCGGACTTGGGTGCTTGGTTTGTCATAGCCATAGATTGAGCCGCTGTCACTGGAAACCTTGTCCAAGAACAGGGTTGATCCTTGGACCACGTGGGGCGGAATCATCAGGTGCCCCATGTGACCGCTTTTCAGGGCCATGACTTGCCAGCCGACGACGGAGGTGTCGCCGTTTGTCGAATTTTTGCTGTATCGCCAGCCGCCGTCTTTACATTGGGCCAGGGCGATAAAGTTCAATGCGGCTTGTGCGGGACCGGCCAAATCGGGGTCCCCGGTCATCGCGTAGGCTTCGCACAACGTGATCGCAGTCAGCCCGTGGTCGTACATTGAACCGCCACCGGTGTAATCGATGTACGGCAGTCCGTTTTCTTTTCCGGGTTTTCCGTTTTGGACCAGGAACTGAAGGCCCATCATGACGACGGAGCGGAATTCGCCTTTGAGGTGTGTTTGTCCGGCGCCCATGAATGGCAACAGGGCCATCGACGTCGCGGCATTGAGTTGTTTGGCGCGGGCGGCGTTGGTGCAACCGTCTCCGCAGGCACCGCGACAGACCAGTTCATGTTGCATGGTCCACGCACCGGCGGTCGGCCCGCTTTTGATTTGGTGACGCGAAAACCACTTCAACGCTTCGGTAACCGCCGCTTCGCTGCTGTCCGTTCCGCCATACTCGCGCAGCAATTTTTCTTTCATTTCGGCACTGCGGCTACCCATCGGTTGCATGCTCATCGACGTCAACGTCTGTAACGACGCCGCGGCCGGTGCCATATCGGCGGCGAAGTCACTGATGTCCAGCGGAACAGTGTTGACATCGATCAACGGAGATTCCATCTGGACCGGCTCGACGACCTCGACGGGGTCGGTGATTTCGACCGGCTCGGTCATCTCCTCGGGCTCAACGATCTCGCCCGGGTCGAAGTCTTCGATCGACAGTTCTTCGATCTCCGGACCGTCATCACCCCCGCTGGACGCGGTTAGGACGTTGACGATTTGGATCGGGTCGGCGATCGAAACCAACGCCAGGATCATCAGAATCAAGAGGTGCACCAATGTGCTGACCGCCCACGCCGGCATGGCTTGGAAAATCAAAAATCGCCGATCACTTCCCATCGGCTCGTCATCATCATCGGATTCTTCAGCGCCGATCACTTGGGCGTCGGATATGGTATCCGGCTGCGGCATTGCGCCGTCGCCGTTGAGTGCCTCATCGGGGTCCGCTGTGGTGCTCACGAAAGCGATTCCTGGGGTCGAACGAGAAACAAAAAAGACCGCGGCCGAGAAAAGAAAATGGACCGCCGAGGTGTAGTATAAGCGAAAGAGGTGAATTCCAGCGCACTCGATTTCGCCTTTGTTTGAACGTCCGGATGGACCGCTTGTACCCAGGTTTGGATTCTGACAGATGCAACGACTGGGCTTCCGAGGACCAATCCACCTTCGGTCCGGTGCGAACCACTAACCCCCCGCTTCCTTTTTTTCTCGCATTTCGACACGGGTCGGCTCGAAGTTCGCGATCTGTATCAGAAAGTTGGGAAGCGCGTTTCGGAACCGTTCGTTCAACTGAACTTTCTTCGTTCCGCCTTCCAGACCGATCCAACCACCCGCCAAATCCACGGCGATGTTTGCGTCGGGAAATCGCCCGGCCGTCGGATCGCGAAACCGCAAAATCATCCACTCTGGCGACTTCGAATCAGCCGTCAGGGAACCGTTTTGCACCGATTCCCACACGTAACTGCGTTCGTCCAACAAGACATGTCGCAGATGACCGAGCCCCGGCATACCACTGAGCCGAACCACTTGACCATCGGCAGGCTCACCATCTGATTCAGGTTTCGCCGGCATCAACTCATCGGCCGCCGGCATCAACTCATCGGCCGCCGGCATCAACTCATCGGCCGCCGGCATCAACTCATCGGACGCCGGCGAAGCCCCCCCTGATTCCGGCTCAGCCGGGTCGCTGTTGTTAAAGGAAATCAATTCCACTTCTTCGGCCAATTGAAACGCCAAAATCACGTCGGGACCCCAGAATTCCGTGCTCCGAACAAGGTGTGTCCGCCTGGCCCAAATGCTGAGCGCGGACCCGATGATTCCAAAAACGAGCACCAGCACACCGATCAGCACACCTCGGCGCGAGATTCGGGCGCGCGGATCGTTGTACTTATCGGCGTGGTCGTCGTTTGTAGAGGTCATCGGTTAAACTGCCGCGGTTTGACGTTTGCATTGCAAGAAAATCGATCAGTAAGTCCACGTTTTTCCCACGATCATGAATTCCAATCTCATTACCGGCCAGGATGAAAGCACTGTTACCGTGGACTTGGGAGACCGTAGTTATCCAATTCATGTTGGCACAGAGGCAACAGGGCGTTTTGCCGCTGCACTGGATCATACACTTGGCGATCTGACACATGCGCTGGTGATTCATGACGCGGCGGTCGACAATTGGGCTGGCGACCTGGCCCGCGAGATACGGAACGTGGCCAACCGGGTGGACATCGTATCGGTCGCGTCAGGTGAACCCAGTAAATCAATCAAACAATTCGAATCTTTGCTGGATTGGATGCTCCAGTGTGGCGCCGATCGACGCAGCGTCGTCATCGCAGTCGGCGGCGGGGTGATCGGAGACCTGGCGGGTTTTGTTGCCGCCTCGTTCGCCCGCGGGGTTCGATTCGTTCAAGTGCCCACAACACTTTTGGCCATGGTCGACAGCAGCGTGGGTGGAAAAACCGGGATCAATTTGACCGGAGCAAAAAACATGGTCGGCGCGTTTTGGCAACCGCACCTGGTCTGGGTTGATACGTCAGCGATGAAGACATTGCCGCATCGAAGTTACATCAGTGGGCTTGCCGAAGTCATCAAGTACGGCGTCATCGATGATGCGTCTTTCTTCGCAGACTTGGAATCCAACGCACAAGCCCTGGTTGACCGCGAGCCCAATGTCTTGCGACACGCCATCGAGCAAAGCTGTCTTTCCAAAGCCCGTGTGGTCGGCGAGGACGAGCGTGAAACAAGCGGTCGTCGCGCGATCCTGAATTATGGTCACACCTTTGCACATGCGATCGAAGCAACCGCAGGATACGGCGCCCTGCTGCACGGGGAAGCCGTTGCGATCGGAATGCAGATGGCCGCGTCACTGGCAATCCAGCTCGGACTCTGCGAACCATCGCTGTTGGAACGTCAAACCAAACTGTTGTCGCAATGCCAGCTGCCGATCACATTCCCCGATGCCGACGTCGAAGCGATGTTGCCCGTGATGATGCGAGACAAAAAGGTCGCGCACGGAAAGTTGCGATTCATCCTGCCGACCAAAATCGGCAGCGTCGAACTGGTCGGCGACGTTGACCCGGCACACGTGCGCACCGCGATCAAGGCGCACGTGTAGAACCATCACCGCAAAACCTCGCGCGCCGTCCGATGACAAACGTCGGCGTATGAACCTCCGAACAGGTTCAGGTGATTTAACTGGTGATACAACAAGTACACACCGACGCGGCGTTGCCATCCATCGGGCATCGGCCATTGGGCTTGATACGCCTGTTCAAATTCCGGCGGACAATTTCCAAACCAGCGGATCATCCCCCACTCCGCTTCCCGGCAACCGCGATACACCGCCGGGTCAATCAACACCGGCCGCCCGTCACGGTCAAACAGATAGTTGCCGCTCCACAAATCGCCGTGCAACAATGAACTCGTACCATCGCGTCCGTCCAGCAGTTCGTCGATTCGGTTGATGATTGTCTCGCAATCCTTCTGCAGCGATTGGTCGGCCAAGCCTTGATCACACGCCCAACGAATTTGAAATCCGATTCGCCGCATCGCAAAAAACTCGGGCCACGAACCGCAACCTTGGTTGGGCTGGTGGGCCGAGCCAAGAAAATTGTCTTCGGGCCAGCCGATTCGATCGCCCGTCGTCAATTGATGCAGTTTGGCGAGTTGCCTGCCGAAAACTTGGAATTGGTCGCGGGACGGCCCATCGACATTTGGCGGAATAAACTCGAGCGCCAACGCGGCCTGGTCGCCGACCTGGCCAAAAGCGTAAACCGCCGGCACTCGGATCGCGCCGGCCTGGGCCAATGCCCGCAAACCGGCCGCCTCGCATCGAAAATTCGCAACCATGTGGGCCGAATGGAGTTTAAGAACCAGTTTTCCCTGCGACCGTCCCCGGTGAATGTGGTGGAGGTTTTCCCAAGATTCGCCCCCGTTGGCGCGAATCGTTACCACGGACACCTCGCTGATGCACCCCCCGCC
>JAGQPO010000833.1 GCA_020426665.1 Planctomycetales bacterium | reverse complement strand
TCGGAGAGTTCGGCGACAAACTACGGCAATGTTGAAAACGCTCTCGTGCTCCGTCGAGTCTTGATTTTTGGGTACGACGGACTTCCGGTCCGTCGAGAAAGGTCGGCTTCGACCGACTGGAAGTCCGTCGTACAACTTTTACCCAACCCAAAAACTGAATTGGAACGAAGCTCTAGAAGTCCGAGCCATTTGCCGCACACACCTGCGCAGCCGTCACTCCGGCAAACGGCTGCGGATGATTTTGGTCGTTGGATCGCCCGGCAGAATCGTATCGCTCCACAGTTCGTTCTCGAATCGGTAGCGGACCTGGACGGCACGGGCCCGGCCGCTATCGAAGGCCTGCTTGGCAACGGACAGCGTGACGGTCGCGTCGTCGGAGTCTGTCCTCAATTGAACGTGTTCGACTTCTGCGCCTTCGGCTAAATCGGCGAACAAGGCCAACACTTGGTTGTGGTCCCATTCGGCCTGCAAGATTTCCGGAAACGAGTCGGGTGTCGTGTCGGGATTCATGTCGGGATGCTCGGTCGATTAAAAAGGGGCATCAGCAGAATTGCATTTTCAGGTGCCGGGCAAACATACCGACACACGCCACACCCCGTGCACGTGTTTTCGTCAATCGTCGGCTTGCCTTGGTTAACTCGAATCGCACCATCGACCGGGCAGCGCTCACTGCAAACGGTGCACGTTGTGTGATGATGTGCCAGACACAGATGCTCGGTGATTTTAGCGGTGCCGATGATCTTCGGAAGCGAGTGAACCAATACTCCCGGTTTGCAGGCGCTGATGCACGGGAAGTCGTCGCACATCCAACACGCATTTGTATCAGCATTGATCACCGGTGTGCCGGCGATCACGCCGAGTCGCGGTGGGGCTTTCGTGATTGCGTCGTGGGGGCAAACATCGGCGCAGTCATTGCAGCGTGTGCATCCGGCCAGGAACTGATCTTCGGAGACGGCTCCCGGCGGTCGGAAGACAGGAAACGATTTGACCGGCGGTTTTGCTGGAAGCGGCGAGACGCTAACGGGTTGGATTGAGATGCCGGATATGCTTTGCTGTTGATCCGAGCGACCGTGCGGTACGGATTCACGTTGCGGCTGAGCCGGCGAGATGGGTGCGATCGATTCAACGTCCGCACGTGTCTTGGGATACCGCATGACCAGCGGTCCGATGGCCGATGGTCGCACCAGTTTCCAAAACTTGCCCTGCAGCAGGTCGCGTCGGTTCAGCTGTGCTGTTCGCGAAGTCTTGCGCTGTTTGGATCTCCACTTCCACATCACGTTTCCACCACAATATTTGGTCAGACACACAGGTCTGGGCAGACGTCGTTTTCACAGCCCCGCTCTGATAAATCTTCGACGAGTAAATAAATCGTCGAAAAGGAATCTTAGTCAGTCTACGGTGGAAGCGTCACCGGCTTTGATTGGAATGCGACGGTCGTCACAATTTGGTGCCGACCAATTCGCTCTAACGCACCAACGGTACCAAAAACGATTAGAATGGGGATCAAAAATGAACTTTACGAACATTCCCAACACGATTCGGCAATTGTTTGTGGTCGGTGTTTGGCTTGCCATCACATCTGCCGGGATGAACCGAGCCGGCGTAAACGCTGACGACGGCGGTATTGAATTGGACATCCCTTTTGCCACGGTGTCTGGAAACCAGGGTGAATCCGACACGGTCCTGAGTCTGGATTTTTATCCGAGTGGTCGCGCCGAGCCGTCGCCATTGATCGTTTGGGTTCATGGCGGCGCATGGCGACGTGGGGACAAAAGCAGTGTGCCCATTAAGCCACTCACAGAGAAGGGTTTTGCGATCGCAAGCTTGAATTACCGTCTCAGCGAATCGGCGCGGTTTCCGGCCCAAGCTTATGATCTCAAAGCCGGAATCCGTTTCATGCGAGCGGGTGCCCAGCGATTTCAAATTGACCCGAACCGTATCGTGATCGCCGGTGCGTCAGCAGGTGGCCATCTGGCTGCGCTGGTCGGCGTCAGTGACCGCGTCAATGCGTTGGAGGACTTGGCGATGGGCAACGCAGATGTTTCTTCAGGCGTTTCGGCGATTGTGTCGCTCTACGGCGCAAGCAACCTGGAAACGATTCTCGGGCAATCAACGCCTCATGGATTGGGAGTGCGTGAACCGGCGTTGAAATTGCTGCTGGGAGATTTGCCGCCACAGGTTCCGGCGTTAGCAAAATTGGCCAGTCCGATCACCCACGTTGATTCCGGCGATCCCCCGTTGCTGTTGATTCACGGCGATCAGGACCCGCAAATGCCGATCAACCAATCACATGAATTAACGGGCGCGTATGAACGCGCCGGGTTGGATGTAACGTTTCAAGTTTTACATGGCGTCGCGCACGGCGGACCGGCGTTTTATAGCGACCAGCAGCTGAAGCAAATGTCCGACTGGATCTGGGACAAATTGAAGTAAGCCTGAATCGACGCAACGCGTCACGTCTCGAGTTGCCATTCAAGATTACTCACCAGCCAACACGGCGATCTGTTCGACGCCGTTGACATCACTGACCTTGGTTTCTCCAGACTCGTCAATGCGGTACACCCCACCGCCGTCGCTGTACAACACTTCGCCATCTCCGGTGATCGCGTAGGCCATCACGTGCTTGGCAATGGACTTCGCCGTCGACGCATCCGATGTTGCGCCGGATTCGAAACGAACCAATTCCCAATCACCGGGCACCAACCGCATGCGTTTCTCCTGACCTTTCTTGTGGATCGCTTTCTGCGTTTCCAAAACACGCCCCCACAACACACGACGCTGGAGTTGCGTCTCGGGCGTTTCCGCAAGGTGCTCACTCGTTAACGGTTTGCCGACAAACATGATCGACATAAAATTGGCAAAGTAAAACAGCATCCGCATGAAGCGATACGGCAACAGAATAAAATCCTTGACCGTTGTCTTCAAATCGTTGGACGACCGCATCTCCGGCGACTTGTACGGGCGACGGATCGCATACAAAGCCCCGCGATCGTCCAACCGCGGATTCAAAAAGTCATAGGCTTTGTCGCTGACCAAATGCTCCACATCGCCGGCTTCGATGGCGATTCGACAGATTTGTCCGGGACCTCGCCCGACAGGATAGCCTTCCTGGGTTCGCCCCACCGCCGTGCTGTGAAAATACAGATACGTTAATTCCCCATCTCGATGCCACCACGGGCATTCATCACACGTGTCACCATCGGTGATTTGCCGATGACGTGGACGATCCAGCTCCTTGAGTTTCAGGTGAACTGTTCCGTCGCCCGAGTTCACCGCGAATGCCAACATTCCGTCCCACGTATTGGCTACCAATCCTTGAGGGTTGAAATCATTGCTGTGCATCAATCGTGTTTCGACTCCCTTATCCAGATCGAACGAAAACAAGCCGCCCGCTCCGAACACGTTCATCGAATAGCACATCGTGTTGCCAATGCCACGGGTCACACCGGTGAATTGAGGAGACATCCGCGGCCGACCGGCATTCTGGAAGGCGGCCATCCCAGGCATCATGCCAACACCCATGTTCCAGGCTTCCGTGTCGTCTTTCCAGCTGTTTGTGCTGCGTGTGCGTTCCACTCGCGACTCGGCTTCCTTGGCAAAGCGACTCTCGTGCGTCGTCGGATCGCGACCCTCTTCGACCAGGTATACCTTTCCGCCGCTCAGCAGTGCCAATTTTGTCATGATCTCGGATGTCGATTTCCAGGGCGGGGCAAATGCGTCTGACCGGGTTTCGCATGATCATAACCAAGTAGGTCATGCTGTGCATGACGTCCCTGTTAAACTACCGATAGCGCTGGCGTTCTTTGGCGCTGACTCGGATGTTGAATCGATCTTCGTAGCGGCTGGTTTCGTTGACGAAATCAACTTCAATGTCTTGGTATTCGAAACGTACTTGTTCGATGGGCGGCGGTTTGACCGGGCGAATGGAATAGAATTCCAGCAGCGAGATCATTTGTCGCTTCTTCATTTGAGTTTCGGATTTCTTGTCGGAGTCGGTCACTACGGCGACCGGATCACTAAGGTGTTCGATGCGAACCGGCAATCCTTTACCGAATCCCGTTTCGGGATCATCGTTGGCCGCGATGGCGACGTTGACTCGCGTCGGCATCAGAACGGGCCATGGGTTACCGCCAAGCGTCGCGGTGATTTCGTCGCGTCTGGATTGTTTCAGCGTTCCGATGACGACCAACAAAGGCCTGCCGCCGAGAGAACTGGTGCCAAGTTTAAGGTCGTAGTCGCGGACTAAATTGTCAAGCATTTCACTGGGGCCGCCGACTCTCATGCTCGGTTTGACTCGCTCGTTTCGATGAAGAGTTCGGGCACCTTCATCAAGCCAGCCGACGTCGACGCGGCTAAGGGAAACGTTGCCGGCGATTTCGCTGCGTGTCCAAGCGAGTCGACCGTCGCTCATCTGTTGCAGCCGGTGTTCGTCGTCGCCGTCGTACATGGAAATTTGAAACGAGAATTGTCCGGTTCCGCCGCCGACTTGCAAATAAGTTCCAACGCCGGGGACTTCGTGACCGGCAGCCCGCACACGTTGCCTAACTTTGCAGTCAAAAGAGTCGCCATTGGCAAGTCGATCGATCACTTGTTGGACCAAAGCGACCGCTTTCGGGTCATTGACGATGTTTTCATTGGAAAAACCACGATTGGTGGAAAGCACCGCAAGGGAAAAAGCGACCGCAAGGCAAAGTGATCGCCACGTGAAACAGAGTTTCACGATGTCGTTGTCACTGTTTCGGTCGTGTCGATCAATCTTCATGGTCGGGTTATGGCGATTTTTCCAAAGAATCGGGACGCAACGTGCCGATGGACCTATCACGTGGCTGGTCTGTCAGCACTCGCGGCACGAATCCTAGATGTGATTCGGGTCTCAAGTCCACCCAGATCATGCACATGGAAACACCTTTGAAACTTCAGCCTAGGCGGGGATCGTCCCGCAAACCGCATTCGAGCGCGGTGCTACCCAAGGAATGGGGGAAAAGATGAAACGATTCGTCACTCACTTGTCGCTGATTGCGGCTGGTGCGATGGTCGCGACCGGATGCGTACCGACTCGCCACAACTTGCCGCCGGCACAACAATTGATGGAGCCGGGTCCCGGTGTCGGTGGCCCCGGCCCCGGCGTCTTGGGTCCGCCGCCATACGCTGGTGCGATGGCATCTCCGGGAGCGGGGATGGACATCGTCACAGGCGGCCGTCCCGATTCGGTCTCTTCGGAGATCGCTGATGCCGGCCGAGACCTTAACCAAGGCGAGATCCAGCAAGTCGGATTTGTCGAACGGATGCGCGGCGGTGCCGCTTGCGGATGCGGCGGCGGATGCATGGATGGATCTTGCGGAGCCACGGGCGGAATTCCGGCCGGCGGCGGAGTGTTGGGCGGCGGCATGATGATGGCCGCACCGATCAACCAAGCCGTGCAAGTCACCTTCGGACGCCCCGAAGGAATGCAAGTTCGCTATGACCAAAGTGGCAGCGGAATGTTCGACAGCGAGCCGCTGATCGTTCCCGCCCGCCAGAACTTTCCGCAAGGCGGACTGTTCCGGATCAAGTTGACAAACATCCCGGGACGTGAAGGCGTCGAGTTGTACCCGACCATCGAGTTGGCATATGCCAATCCTCGCACGGGCGCTTACCTAGCACACAACTCGATCCCACTTCAATTTGACGACGAAGACTTTGATCAAGTTGTCACCGGAAACTTCGTCACGAAGGTTCTGTACCTTCCCGATCCGGATTTCCAAGGACCGGCATTGGCGGGTATCGACACACTGGTCAGCACTCGGTTGGATCCGGGCATCGACCCGATCGTCGAAGCGGACCGTCGAGGATCGATCCTGGCCATTATCCGATTGGGTGACAAAGACATCGAAATGCCAGGATCGGGCAACATGGGATTCGGTGGAATGTCGCCACCGATCGCAGGACTTCCTGCTCCGTTCGCACCTGCATCGACCGATGGTTGTGGGCTGAATGGTGGAGCGTGTTCGTCGGTGCCGCCTCAATTGCCAGGCATGATCGCCGGTGTCAACGCACCCCAATACGGAATGCCGATCACCGGCACACCGATCGGATTGCCCGGACCGCCCCACATTCCATTGGGATCGCCTGCGGGTTTGACCAAACACGTGATGCGTAACCGTACCCCGATGCACATTCCACAGCCGGTCGACAACGTCAAAATGACCGTTCGTCATCAGCCAGGATACAGCTACCCGAATCCCGTCAGCCGAGTTCGGATCACCGAACAGAACATCCACCCGGGTGTTCCAGCCGGACGACCGCTGTTGCAAGGCAGCCAGTCGGTCGATCCGAACTGCGAACCGTGATCGGTCGGTCAGCTGACACAGGGCTGAAAAGGTAACTGTTTGAATCACGCGGCGTCGGCATCTGTTTCGCGGATGACCGACGCCTGCTTGATTGTCACCCACCGGATATCGGTTGAACTTCGGCCGATCCATCAATCATCGAATGCCTGCGATCGAGTCAGTAGACATGCACAACTCGCCGAACTTACAAGCCGCCGCGATTGAAATGGACCAACGCATCGGGCGGTCTGATGCGATGGTTTGTTGGTTTGTCTTTGTTGCGATCGCAATGTTGTGGATCGGCGGTGCATCGGCCGTCGAGCCGGGCGAACCGCTGCCGACCGGCGGCCGTCACCCGCTGTATTACAAATCACTACCGCCCGGGGCGATCTGGCAAAGTCCATCCGCGGTCACGATGCAACAGGGGACGTTTCAGCCGGTTGCATTTTCGGGCCCCGAAGGCACCCTGTTTTCTTTGCCCATCAGCGGCACGCACGCCGAGGGTGAGCCTGATTTGATGGCCGGATTGATGGTCGGAGCCGTGTATCGATTTCGTATCACCGGCATTCCGCAAGCCATCGGAGCGGAACTGTATCCGACCGTCGAATTGATCGGCCGCACCTATGCCCCGGCCGGATTGGAAACGTTGTATCCGATTCCGATCAACCTGAGTCAATCGGATTTGGAAGAAGCTTTGGATGGCAACCTGGTCACTCGTGTGATCTACCTGGAAGACCCGCAAACCGCGATACCGCTGGCAGAGAAACGGACGGAAGATCGACCGATCGACATTCCGCTGGATCAAGACGCCCTGGCAACCGCGGATTCGTTTGGACGTCCGGTTGCGATCGTTCGAGTCGGGTCCCTCTCACCGCCGCGAAATATGGCGTTGCAACCCCAGTTCTATTTCGGCTTTCCGGCTTGGGCGCCGATTTACAAGAGCGAATCCGTCACGCAAGCACGGTAGCACTTTATGTCTCCGAACCACTCGCAAGATCAACCGGCCATGTCCCAGCGTACTTTATCCCCACAGATGGCGCATGATCGCAAAACGCGTCGAAGTGCATTATTCGCTTCGACGTTTGGGATGGCTTTGTGCACCATCGCGGCCTTGGGGGTTGTGGCCTTGTCAACCGGATGCCAATCGCCCGGCGTCGACAAAGGTCTGCGATTACCGGGGACTCCCAACTTGCCAGCAACACATCTTGCGCCGACACCGCATTTGACACCCGGTGGAAAAACTCCAAAGGTTCCCGGTGTCGACTCCGCTGCCGCCTGGTCACAGCCGATCGATGATGCAAACGCGATCGCTCAAGTCGGCTTTGTCGGCCGATTGACCGACCGAATCGCCAATCGTTGCGGCAGCTGTCAAGGTTGTGTTCAAGGAGGCGATTGCAACCAATGTACCGACGGCACGTTGACCTTCGTTCCAATGATGGGGCGACCCGTCGATCCACAAGAATTCTTGTGCAACGGTGGTGATGTTCCGCCGGATGCACGCGTGTTAAGGGATGACTCGATCGGCGGTTTAGAGCCTCAGGATGCCATCGTTCATTACACAACCGAAGCAGGCGACATCGCGTTGCAAGCGAGCAACCGTGTCTGCGTCTATGCACCACGTTTCGGCGCCGTCCGTCAAGTCAGCGGCGCGGTCGCCGGCGAAAAAGCGATCGGTCTTAGCGGTACGTACCAGGGCGTCGGACCCAACGGCATCGGTTTGACCCAACCCAGTTTGATCGTCGAAGACATCGCCGAACTGGCGCACGCCGACGTCGCCCGACGTGTCGATGCGATGCGAGATCGCAACCGAGGCGTTCCCGTCGAAGGAATTGTACAGCCGGTGCTGGCCGAGGACGCGTTGCAAATCTTGGCAACGTTGGATTTCGTATCGCTCAGCCGATTGGATGAATCTCAGATCGCGATTTTGAAACAAGGTGCCGTCGCGGCACAATCTTGGATGATTCGCGATGCCGTCGAGGTCATGATCGAAAGCATGCAACCGCCCGTGTTGATCCGAGACGCCAGTGTCGAAGCGTTCGTCCGGTACGACTTCCCAGACGCCGGCCGTCTGCAAATTGTCAAGGTCGCCGACAAAGATCACGCGCAGCAAGGCGAAGAAATCACGTTCGCGATTCATGTGCAAAACGTCGGCGATTCGGCAGTCAGCAAAGTTGAAATCGCCGACAGTTTGGTAACGCGACTGGAGTATGTCGAAGAATCACAAAGCTGTGATCGTCAGGCCGAATTCAGCACCAGCGGCAATGCCGCCGGATCCGTGCGACTGAAATGGTCGCTCGCCGAACCACTGGCCGTCGGCGAAACCGCAAAGATCGAATTCAAGTGCCGGGTTCGATAATTTCAGTTCCAGGTTCCAGGTTCCAGGTTCTGGGGGCGATCCTTCTTCGTTTGTGATAAAATTCAAGCACAAACTCGCGTCGCTTGATGGCATTGGGCACAGGGGGGAGGTATTATTGCCCAAATGAGTGATGCCACAGAGATCCTTTCCCAAATCGAGCGCGGCGACCCCTCTTCGGCGGAAGAGCTATTTCCGTTGGTGTATACGGAGTTACGTGAGCTGGCTCGGGCTAAGATGTTCGGAGAACGCGCCGACCATACGCTTGGCGCAACAGCTCTGGTTCACGAAGCGTACGTTCGCTTGGTCGACCAAAATGCCGGGTTTCACTGGCAGAGCCGTGGACATTTTTTTCGGGCTGCGGCCGAGTCAATGCGTCGTATTTTGGTCGAACATGCCCGTAGCAAGCGGCGTTTAAAACGCGGTGGAGATCGCTTCCGAATCGGGCTTGATCAATTGGAGCCGGCGACGGCCTCTGATGTCGACCAGGTGTTGTCGGTCAATGAAGTTTTGGATGTTTTGGCAGAGCGCGATCCCCAAGCGGCCGAATTCATCAAACTCCGTTACTTCGCCGGTTTTTCGGTGCAAGAAACGGCGCAGCTGTTGGGTGTTTCCGTATCGACCGCGTACGCCCATTGGGCCTTTGCAAAAGGGATGATCGGAAACTTGCTAGCCGAATACGAACCCGTCGACCAATAAGTCCTGGTGGAAATCTCTTGGAATTCGCTTGGAATTCGCTGGAAGATTTTCATTTAGATGTCGCATAAGGACGTGGCGATCGGCTTTGGGCTGAATCCCCCTGGTCATTCAGCGCGTTCGGCACGCCAACCAACCAGAGACATTGGCCCAACCAGAGACATTGGTACGGTCCACTCCTTGCATTGACTTGAAAAGCATGACCGGGTCCGAGAGAGTTAAAGCTGCGTTTGTGAAATGTTTACAGACCGACTTGCATGCTCGCACGGCGTTTCTCGAGCGGCTGGAGGACGAATCGCCTGATGTGGCTGGCGAAGTCAAAGCGTTGTTGTCGCTCCAGAATGACGTCGGTTTTCTCGATCACCCTGCCGTTTTCGCGTTCGGAGATACTTTGTCGGCAGGTGCTGGGAACTCGAGACGCGAAGATCTTCGCGCCGCCGCAGATGGTCTCCATCTTGGCATCGAGCTCGGCGGCGTGCCGACACAGATCACTGACGATGTGAGTCAGCAGGGCATCCAATCCTCGCCGATTCAATTCGGCCGCTTTGAGCTGCGATATCCCGTCGGGCGCGGAGGGATGGGAACGGTTTACTACGGAATTGATTTAGAGTTGCGGCGACCGGTCGCGATCAAAATTCCACGCCTGGACCTGCTGGGCGATGAAGGGATGCAGTCGAGGTTTCTTCGTGAAGCACGGGTTGCGGCGCAATTGGATCACCCTAACTTGGTTCGGATTTTAGAAGTCGGTCGGCGTGGTCCATGGTGCTATCTGGTTTCTCAGTGGTGCGACAGTGGGGATCTTGCACATTGGATCGAGCAGCACGGCGACATTCCAGGCGACTACGATTTAGCCCGCTTCATGCGGCAATTGGTTTCGGGTGTGGAGCATATTCATCGAAACGGGATCCTCCACCTGGATCTCAAGCCCGCGAATATCATGCTCCGTCCCCAGGACCCTACGAGTTCAGTGGATGAGGTTTCGCTTGGTGACATAGAACCATGTATCACCGATTTTGGAGTGGCAAGAACCGTCGATGACTTGCTTAGCAATTCGCGTTCAAGCGTCCTGATAGGAACACCACATTACATGGCTCCCGAGCAAGCGGAGTCGCGTTGGGACGAGATCGGACCGGCAACGGATGTGTATGCGATTGGAGTGATTTTCTTTGAGTTACTGGTCGGAAATCGCCCAATCGAAGGCGAATCGGTTGTGGAAATCATTGACAAGATTCGCGATCCGAATCGGCCGGCCGTTCCACGAGACCGGAAAATCAACCGGACGCTACGCCAAATCTGTATGCACTGCCTAAGTCACGAGCCATCCCAAAGATACACTTCGGCAGCGGAATTGGATGAAGACCTAAAGTGTTTCCTGAGCGACAGACCGCTCGTACACGCCTCGGGCAATCACATTGGTCGATTGCTTAAGCGCGGCAACTGTTGGTTGCGGCGCCGCGAAAGAATCTTGCAGGCCGGCTATGTCACGCTCTCCATTCAAGTTGCTTTGGCGATCAATTTGCTTTCCTATCCGATCCTTGTTTGGTTGGGAAAAACGGGCGTTGAGGGCGCCGACTTTAGGGGGCATGCTTGGAACCTCACGAGATATGATCGAAAGTCGTGTTCT
>JAGQPO010000832.1 GCA_020426665.1 Planctomycetales bacterium | reverse complement strand
GCCGAGTACTACGTCCGCACCGAAGGCCGCGGCCGAACCGTCGACGAATGGAAAGCTCGTCCCGAACAACCCGACAACCACTGGCTCGACTGCCTCGTCGGCTCCGCCGTCGCTGCATCGATGCAAGGCGCCGTTTTGTTCGCTACCGATCTTTCACTTACGCAACAGCGTGAGCGAGTAAGCTTTAGGGATATTCAGCTCAAGAAGAGAATCCGCCCAATCAGTTAGGCTATGGCTTTTCAGTTGAGCGAGGCATTGCAACCCTCTACTCGTTGGTTAGTCCGCGATACCGTCATCGTCGATGAACGCTAAAAAGCTGTACGGTTCATCAGTGCTGTTGACCTCTTTGCCTATGACCACGACTCTTGCGGCACCCGATTCGGACTGCGCTTGTGCGGCCAATTCTAAAGCGCGACCGTCTCTCTCTTCCTTGTCAAGATTCTGGTACGCGAACGCGACAACGGCCCCAATCGACTCAGTATGGTCCGCATGAGTGATGAGTCCGTTGAGCCCGCAGTCATTTCCTTCACGCTTAACCTTTTCGATGACAGTTCCAAACTGTTTCTCGAATTGTTGCTGGCGTCGGTAATCGAGGTCGAGCAGTACGCACGCGATGTCCCAGCACCCCCGCGATCCAAGGGATTCGACACGTTCCAAGATCGAAGACCACCATTCAGTTAGAATCCGTCGAGGCAGGGGAGGAGGGTTTTCTTCGCCAGCCCAGTCCGCCATGTAGTGGCGATGAAGTTCATCCGAGTTGCCATACAGCATCAGTGAACTATTCTCCTTATCCTGCAATCTCGGTACCAGCAGCCCCTCACTGAGATAAAAGACAAGTAAATCGAGCTCGTCAGCTAGGTATGCCACATTCAGTTCCCACTCAGTGCGACGCCAAAAATAGTGAACTCGTTTGCCCGGCGTATCCAGAACCGCCAATACAATCATCAAGTCTGCGAGCGATAGATTGATCGCCGGCCTCGCGTCAGCCGTCACCATCCCACTTGCAACGAGCTTCTTCCAGCACAGGGACGACGCAGGCATTGAGTCAAGAGTGACCGCGACACAGATCGCCCGCTTTATCTTTGACAAGTTGAGCGTGTACTCCCCATCCTTCTTCGTCTTAAAAGTGCGTGTTTCCGTCCCCTCTTCGAGCAATTTGGCGAGCCGCGCGGCCTGTTCCGCGGGATCGTCGACTAGTGACTCGTAGTGATCCGCAAGCGTCTTGCTACCGCCTCGCTTCGCAACGTCGTCAACGGATTCCGACTTGGCTTCAAAGACCAGTGCGAGGGGGCCGCAGACAACGAGGCAATCGTTCTCGTACTCCTTTGACTCTTCGGTGTCGAACCAACATGTACCTGTCTTGATCACGCAGTTCGGGAATGCCGCATCGAGCATGTCCTTCAACGAAGTCTCAAGGTAGACAGCACGCCGCTTGTGATACCGTTTTTTCAGCTTGGAATCGCTCTTCGCCCAGGATTCGACGACATCCATCAAAAAGCTGTTCAACAGACCTTGGACCGGAACGAAGTACTGATCCTCCTGCAATTTAATCAATGGACGTGTGCGGATCTTGCTCTGCATCACGAGGTGTTCAGGATCCTCGGACGCAAGATCACCAAACTCAAATGCGAGTGAATCTAGCGTAGTCCGCAATTTTTCTAGCTTGATGCTGTCGGGCAATATCCCGGCAAGTTCCTCAAGTGTGAACGTGAAGCAACGCGGCAGGAATTGGTGAAAATACGAAATAAGCCGGAACTGTTTTGCCTGGGGCGGGCCCGGCTTAGACTGAATCTCTCTGTACATTTCGTCCAGATGTTCGTCGCTTTTCCCGGTCAACTGAAGGAAAGTCGAGACCGTCTTTCGTAAGTTTTGCTTCCGAAATAATGGGCGGGTCAAATCGCGCCATCGCATGATCCGATCAGACGTTAAATTCGAGATTCGATCCGTCAACTTCAGGTAGCTAACTGGGCCGATACCTACGGCATTCTTGAAATCCTGTTCCAGCGGAGTAAGCAACTCACGCACGATTCTTCGCATGTGTTGGGGGTAGCCCCAGTTGCGCATCACCTGCGTGTGCATCCGAGCTTCCTCTGCTGTTAGCAACGCACGTCTTTCGTCTTCGTCAGCATCCGCGAGAGAACTCATTCGCATCATCGCGAATGATTGAGAGCATTCTTTGCAAAGATCCAATGCGTTGAACATGCTCTCGTGAAAAGCCGGCCAAGGTTCATACAAGTCCTGGGGGTACATCAAGCACACGGACTGTAGCAATTCCACGATCGCTTGGGTGTAGGGTCCTTCTTTCGTGTAGTCCGAACCCGTGCCAGCACCTTGGTAGAGAGTGTATAGAGCAGCCGCCGAGAGCAGTTGTGCTGGATCGGTACTAAGAATTGACGAACGCAATTCCTTCATAGAATCAACGAATTTTTGCGTCGCACCTTCGCCAACACACTTGGCGAACGCGGACCGCTGCTCGTCGGTCAAGCGAGCTAATGGATTCTCGTACTCAAATGTCTTGAGCAATGGAGTCGAGTATCCATCGGGGATCGTGACGTCGTTTGCCTTTCGCTCCGCTTTTCGCCGCTTTCGATTTAGCTTCTTGCGCGTGCGGTCCGTTTTCCGCTTGGCTTTGTTCTTTCTCGCCATATCGATTTGAAACGCCTAAAAGGTTGGGAGACTACCACAAGTGACACGCCGCTAACGAAATGGTTCGATGCCCAGTACACACCATTTGAGGCGAGGATAGAATCGCCAATCGTTCTTGATCGTTGTTGGCAAAGACTTTTTCGGTGATTATCGATGCCGGATGTATCCTGTTGACTCCTTCTGTAAGCATTTGTGGGCTCTCGGCGAAAATGCAGTATGGTCGCAGAGCTTCAATCATTGCTTCCTAACCACGCTCTCGAGTTTTTCCTGCATTGATTGCCTGCGGTCTGTGCGCGTGCCGACTTTGATGCTGGTCGTGATCCGTGGTGCGCCCATGGCGTGAACACGTTCGTGGCAAAGCTTGATCGCGGCGAACACTTCGTCCCAATCGCCTTCGATGTTGGTTCCGTACGCATGAAGTTGGTGCTCCAGTCCTGCTTCCTGAAGCACCTTCTGGCATTCAGCGACGTATTTGCTGACAGAAACGCCCACGCCCATTGGAACGACGCACAGATCTACGATGACTTTCATCTGACATGTCTCGGAACAAGTTGAATTTGTGTTGAGACCATGATTTTGGGCGCGAGTAGTGGAGGCGGCAAGGCGCTTAACGCTCTCGTAGGCATGCGGATGATCCTTCGCTCTCCCGTTTTGATGATTCCCAAAACGCGTGGGAATGCTGTTAGGTTGCGAAAATCTTAGGACGACGTCGTCGGCAAGGGATTCCACCGGGTAGGTGTATTCGCAGAAGAAACATGTCTTTCCAAGTGAGACTTCTGTGGCGGATGACCTTCAAGACGAGATTCGTGAGAACGCTGCGGGGCCGGCGAAGGCTTCGGGCGATGCTGGATCGGTGGAACAGCACAAGCTGACCGACCAAATCGCGGCCGACAAACATCTCGCTGCCAAGAAGGCCGTGGCGAAACCGCACCGCGGACTTCGCTTCAACAAGATCGTGCCGCCGTCGGCTCGCTGATCTTCCTTTATCTCTGCAATCCACAAGCGCTGCCGGGGACGGCAACAGGAAACAC
>JAGQPO010000831.1 GCA_020426665.1 Planctomycetales bacterium | reverse complement strand
TTATGCTGGGGGTCGTTCTTGACTGTCCCAATCGCGGGATGGTCATTTTTAGAAATCGCCTCACCGTGGAGTTAGAGCTCCAGCGGTGAGACTTGACCTGCAGGGAGTTAACGCTCCCCTTGGCCCAACATCAGAATCACCACTCCACTGTCCGCTGGCAAGCCGAACGGACACGCCTTTCCCCGCGAAAGTGTTTACTCAAGGGGTGCGATCGCTATTTCTCTCCCAGCCATCACCTGGACCGCTTCTGTGCGGACCAATGCAGGGAAGCCGCCCGACGATGGCGAATCGCCCGGGCCAACTTGAAATACCGCGGCTCGGAGCACGGCAAGCAGACTCGTCGCGCCCAAGCGGCACGCTATCGAACCACCAGGCTCAAAGAGCAAAAAGCCCTCTCGACACAGGCCCCGGAAGCCCCCCCTGCCCCAGTTTGCCCCGATCCGCGACACCTGCAAAAGCCTTCTCAACCTCGTCGATCATCAATACACAAGGCTGCATTGCGTCAACAATTTGCAAAGCGTGTCGCGTGCGTTCCTCGGGATGACCAACTAATGATCCCATTTGGCTACCGCAGCTGCAAGACCGGCCGATCGACCTCGCGTCCAAGTGCTTTGCAGAATTTACTTTTTCCGCAACCCGGTGGCGAGAGTAGCATCACGCCACGCGGTCGAACTTTTCGGTTGGTTCGATTGCTTTGCAACAATGCTCGACGAGAAAACGCCTTCAGCGAAGACAATCCACCAAGCGACGAAAAGTCAGCATCGCCTGATAGAGTTTTAGCGTACCGGACTTGGTGAGCATCTGTAACTTCTGTTGCTACAGCGTTTCCGCAGTCAGGGTGCTGTCCCGGACAGATGACAACGCAAATGCGTTTTCAGCTTCGAATCGTGTCAGTCCCGTCGCCGCGTCAAGCACGCGTTCGAGCTGATCGTCAGCAGGGATCTTACCGGGTTCCGTCGCAATCGCCGTTGCGATTTCACGAAGTTGCTCCCGTGTGGGTATCGCATGATCCAGAACGACGAATAATTATTCGAGTTCCGCGGGAAGGTGAACCACCGGCGCTTGCACGACCAGGATCGTACGGGTTTCCTTCCCGCCGAGAACTTGGCGGGCGACGGACTGGATAATCTCAGCAGACTGCAAGAATCTGTGGAAATTCTCCAACACGAGAATCGTTGTGCTGTCTTCTACGGCCAATGCTCCGGCAGCGTTGATTGCGGCGAGGGGATCGATGGCTTGATCTTCAACGCTCTGGCCACCAACTTGAAGGCCAGTAGCGACGTTCCACGTCGCGAAATTCCAATTTTGGACGCGACATAGCTCACCGATTTCACGAATCGCTTCGGCGTGCTCATGTGAAGTGATCCAGATCCCGGTAAAGCACGCGCGGACATATACATCGAGCCGCATGGAAAGCGTCAGAGGCACTCTCCTGTGAGAGTAAAGGCATTACTAACTGAGCCTTCCAGGAAGGCCCAAAAGAAAAGCCCGCGAGATCACTCGCTGGCTTGCTGGGATTGCGTTGTCGAAGTCTGGTGGAACTCCGGTTTGAGTTTCTCAGAGTATGTCTTGCCCAGAGCCTTTTCCAAAAACTGGCTGGCGTCGCGACACTCGGATCCGGTGAACCCGTTGGTCTCAACCTTGGCTGAGCCATCAGGCATTACTGTGACTTGAATCGTTTTCACGAAGCACCCCCGACGTTGATCTTGAGATTGACTGAACCATCTGCGAGCTGTTGCTCGCTGACAGTGTGGCCGCTTCGTCGAGCTTCGAGAGACGCCTTCTCCACCGCGTATCTCTGAATGAACGCGTCCAGTTTGGAGCGATCACCCCAGCGGCCTTCATAATTGTCGTAGGCAACGTTTCCAGAATCGGTATCGCACACGGCCGGGTATCGCCAACACGGCAATCGGTACGACTGGCGAGGCTTCAGTCTGCCACGAAAAGAGCACGACGTAGACGACAGTGAATGGAGCGAGGGTTGTAAGGGTCTTTTGGCCGGGGCGCAAAGTTGAATGGCCTTCTATTGGTGAGTTAGCGAAAAACTGTTGCGGGTCGCAAAACAATCCGCCGAGCAGGGGAGAGCTTGGTCGTCAGGGTTAAACCGAGAAACCGACCGTCAGAATGCTAACGACCTCATCATGTACATCTGACGCATTATCCGGCGCAATTCAGCAGAGCGCCTTTGACGTACATGCTCGCAAGGCAATCACCGTCATCTGGCTGAGCAGAGCTGAGCATTTCATGTAAAAAAGGGTGCAAGAAAGGGTGCAGAGCCTGAAGGGTGCAGGGCCGAAATCTTCGAAAGCCCCGCAAAACACGGTTTTTTGACCTTTAACAGCGTGCCAAAAAAAGGCGGTGAGCAACGTTCGAATCGTGTCGACCCAACTTGATGACCTCGTTTTTACGGGGTTTTTTAGTGCGTCCTGCAACCCTTGCCGATAAAATTCTGTTATTCGGAGACCAAGACCTTCTCAGACGAGTTTTTCTTGGGGGATGGCGACTTGGGCAGGCCGAAAAATCGCTTTCCTCACGCAAATCGCCGGGTAAGACGCGTTACCGGCATGGCTATTTTGTTGCTTGCTGCACAGTGCGAGGTCGTGACTGACGATAGCCTTGTTCCGCGTCCCAAATGAGGAATCGGTTGTCGTTGCTGGAGAGGATTCGCATTCCATCGGCGCTCCAGCCTACCGAACGTAGCACTCCGACGGGACTCGTTAATACGAGTGCCTGTTTGAACGTTTGCGGGTCCCAGAGGATGATTTGGCCGCGTGCATCGGCTGTGAGAAGACGCTTCCCGTCGGGTGCCCAAGCAACAGTGCAAACCGTTTCGTGATGGCCGGACAACTCGACAATTTTGTCGCCGGTTGCCGGATCCCAAAGTTTCGCCTTGTGATTACTGGAGGACAGAAGGAGCTTTGAATCGGGACTCCATGCAAGCGACTCGATCCATCCTCCGTCGTGCACGTTGATGTTTCGGATCGTGCCTGATTCCAGGTCGACGAGATGAATGAAACCCGTTTTTGTGCCCACCGCCAGCATACGGCCGGAGGAGTTGGCGGCGATACAGTGGATGTCGTTGAGCGTCTCGCCGATTTGCTGTTCGATCTTTCCGGTGGCCGTATTCCATAAGTAGATCGGCCCAGAACTGCCACTTCCAATGACTTCGTCTTCTCCGGTAGAACAGACCAACGAGATCGGCGTCGGTGCAGACGCCAGGGATTGAATCGCCTGGCCGGTCGATGCCTCATGAATCTTGATGGTTGAATCTTTTTGCAGACAGACAATTTGCTTGCCACTGTCAGAAAAGCCAACATCATCCGCCCGAATTCCGTCGAGCGGATGTCGATCAAGACGTCGCAGCGGGCTCAATTGCCAAACCGACAACTCGCCATCGGACGCCCGACACAGCAGTTGATCGTTCGCCGGGTTCATTCTTAGGTCGACGATCGTCGCTTTTTTGGTAGCGACGACTGTTTCAAAATCGACTTGTGCGTTGGGGTCCCAAAACTTGATCCGATGATCATCGCCGGCTGTCGCCAATTGTTCACCGTTTGGATTCCAGGCAATGGCAAAGCAATGGTGCGGATGACAGTTAAACTTCATAAGTTCGCGGCCGGTGTTCCCGTTCCAGATTCTGGCGGTGCCGTCCCAAGATGCCGAGGCCAGCAGATCACCTTGCGGGTGCCAAGCGACCGATGCAACTCCGTGTGTATGCCCCAGGCATTGGGCATGAACCTGTTGGCTGATGAGATCCCAGATTTTGATACTTGCATCTCTGCTAGCGGAGGCCAAAAAGCCGCGACCGTTGGGATTGAAGGCAACTCCCTGGACCGATTCCGTATGGTCCTGCAGGACTCGTACGCGAACTTCTTCATTCAGATCCCAAATGGCAACGTTGTGTCGTGACGGAAGGGCCAAGAATCGTCCGTTGAGATTCCAGCCAATCGTCGCGTTGTATACGCCAATTCTAGTTCCATTGATTTTGCGCCAGACGGTCCAGTCATCCGAATTATAAATAAGCACTTCCCCCGGGTTTTCCTTACGGTCGGACTTAATCGCCACGGCCAGCCGACGCCCGTCGGGGCTCCATGCCAGACCATAGACGTCGCGGGTTCGGGCGGCTCGCATGACGTTTTTGTGTTTGTCATAGTCCCATACCGATAGGCCACCAGCGCCACCGATTGCCAGCGTGTTTCCATCGGGACTCCAGGCAGCACAGATCGCACGTTGCAGATCGTCGTCGCGAAAGATCTGTTCAAGCGATTTTTGGGAAAGATCCCATACGCGGACTGTTCCGTCGTCGGATGCAGATGCGATCAAGTTTTCATCGCGATGCCAGGCGAGTCCGTTGACTGTGTCGGTATGCCCATCGAGTGAAAACAATTCTCGGCTGCAAAGCGAGCGGATGTAGTACCATTCCCAGCCACGCAGGTCTTTTTCGTCTGCGGCAGGGATCCAATCGTTCAATAGATCTTCTGATTTCGCGAGTCCCCGGTGTTGTGAAATCGCTTGATGGGCAATCGACATTCGTGCCAAGTAAAGCGTGTGTTTTAGCTCCGCGCCAGCTTGAATCGCTTTCGACTCGGCAGCTTGGTATTCATTCAGCAGCTGGGAATTTTTACGGCCTAGTTCTTGGGATTCGCTGTACAACCCGGCTTGAATGCTTTGTTGACGGCGATAGTAAACCGCTGCGTAGGACATGATGGAAGCGATCGTCATGAGCAACGTCGCAATTCCAGTCAATGATGCGGCCAGTGCGCGGTTTCGACGGGACCACCGAAGAACGTGTTCCAACGGTGATGGCGGTCTGGCCTGGATGGCATCGTCGTTGCAGAAGTGAATCAAGTCCTCTTTCAGCTGCTGCGCCGACTGATATCGATGGTCCGGATCCCGTTCGATCGCCTTGTGGATGATGGTTGCCAAATCTCGCGGCGTGTCCGAGGGAATCCTTGGGATATCGCCTTCCGTGATGCGTCGCATCAATACACGGCGATCTGAATCTTCGAACGCCGCTTTGAGTGTCGCCAGTTCGTATAGCGTAATGCCGAGCGAATAGACATCGCTACGGAAATCGGATTTACCTTCAAATGCTTCGGGCGGCATGTAGCGAAGCGTCCCGAGAATATCGCCCGTGTGCGTCAGATTATGTTGATCCTCGGCCTTCGCCAATCCGAAGTCGGTAACCCAAACCGTATTGGAGAGGTCCAGTAAGAGGTTGCCTGGTTTAATGTCGCGGTGCGTCACACCTTGTTGATGGGCGTAGTGAAGTGCATCGGCGACCTGGATTCCGATTCGAGCTACGCTTTGCCAATACGCATTTTTTCCTGAACCACTTCCACTGGAAGAATCCGATCCGATCAGGCCGGAAACGGACGAGCCGGAACGAGTCAACATGTCCGAGACCAGTTCCCGCGCAGATTCACTTCCGCCGGCAAGATCGTTTGAAGTACACGCGGTTCTGCCCGACTCCGAAGTTGCATCCGCAACTCCGACAGAATCGCTTGCATCGATCCGGGAAACTCGGTCGCGGTGTTCCGGATCAGGAACTGCTGTTTCGGATACGTGATCCACTCCGAATTCGCCACTTTGGATTGAGTGGGCGAGGAAACTGGCTGATCGATTGGTCGACCCCCGGCGAGATAAGTCTCCGTCGGACTCGCCGCCACGGGCTGTACGGAGTCGCTTCAATTCCTCAAGCACCTCGTCCAGGCCGAGGCCATGGATGTACTGCATGACAAAGTAGCTGATGCCTTCGTGAGATCCGAACCCGAACACGGGAACGATGTTGGTGTGGTGCAATTTGGCCGCCGCACGGGCCTCGCGTTCAAAGCGGTGCCGCTGCTTGCTGTCGACGAGGAATTGTTGAGGCAGGACCTTGAGTGCAACGCGACGGCTCAATGACACCTGTTCGGCCTCATAGACCACGCCCATACCACCGCGACCGATCTGGCGAATGATGCGATAATCGCCAAGGACACGCCCCATCATTTCGGGGTTGCGACGCGCGAGCGAATCCGAATCGTCGGCTTCCTCGAGGTCACGCGCTCGCTCCATGATCAGTAATGTCGGAAGTAGTTCGCGAATCTCGTCGGCATGCCTGGGGTAGCGCTGAGCGAATGCCTCCACCGACGGTTCGGCCCCGGTGCGAACTTCTTTCACGAACGCATCGGCAATGTCGCCGATTGGATCAGCGGGTTCCCAATCACCCGAGTCGTCAAGCTCGTTACGGAATGTTTCCCTCATGACCAGACTCCCTCGATTCCCCCCGGCATCTGATCGAAAACGTTTTTGAGACGCTTGATCGCGCGGACATAACGATTGCAGGCGGCGCTGGAGGTGATTCCGAGCGTTGAAGCAACCTCGGAATTGGATAGCTCTTCGAAATGTCGCAGCACGAGAACTTCGCGGTCGTGGGGATCCATTTCGTTGAGCGCATCTTGGACCTTCGATTGTATTTCGGCTCTCATGGCGGCTTTGCTGGCGGTGGAAACCCGACCGAGCAATTGCGCGGCAAGCGTTTTCGAAGCGACGGACGGATAAGCTCCACGGTGAATCGAAATCTCTTGGCCTGCATCTCGCATCTTGGCACCGAGATGTCGACGGTGTACGTCGATCAAGGTTTGGCCAACTTCCAATCGCAGCCAAATCCGAAGTGGAAGTGCAGCATCGGACGCATACTTCGCAAATTTTCGCTGAATCCCCAAGTACGTCTCCTGAACAACATCCGCGGGGTCGACGCGACGTTGAAGACGGCGGTCGAGCCGCAAGCGAACCATCCGCTCCAGATGCGCGCGATGCAAGTTGAACAACATCGCAAGAGCTGCCTGGTCTCCATTTTTTGCAGCTTCAAACATGTCGGTTTCTGAAGTGAATTCGGCGGGCATTAAGCAGGGTCCAACGGGTACTACACGGAAGCAGACGCGCAATATTCACCGCGTTTGGTGATGAATCGGCAAGTTTATTTCAATTCAACTCTGAGCACTTGTTTTTGGGAACGCTCGCCCCCCTCTTTTACGCTATTTCGGTTCCGTTACCGCTGTAGTAATCCGAAAAATCGCCCGGAAACTTTCCATTGGCCTGTGAATTCAGTCCGCCTTGTCCGTGCCACTAAGGAGGGAAATCTCCGTTTCCACACCGGCAACTCAGTGTGAACGTGTTTGAGTTTCCGCCCCCCCCCCACCATCTCTCCAGAACTGCTCAATCCTTTCGAGGCTGAGGCTGCATTTGATGTCCACACGACGACTCCGCTCCATCAACCGAATTCAGAAACGTCATCGCCGAGAGAACCGCGACGCGCGACGACGACGACTGCGGATGGAGACCTGTGAGCCACGTATGTTGCTCGCCGGTGACACCTTTGTCGTTAATACTCCAGACGACATCGTCGATGCGTCGGACGATTTTCTCTCGCTGCGCGAAGCGATCATCGCCGCAAACAAGAGTCCCGGTTCGCGAATCGAATTGGCGGCCGACACCTACTTGCTGACCCGCACCGCCGGCAATGACACCGAACGGTCAAACGACCTGGACATTGCCACCGGCGTCACGATTCATGGTGTTGGTGCGGGGCAGACGGTCATTGACGCATCTGGTTTAAATCGCGCCGATTCGCGAATCTTCCAAATCTTCTCGCCCGGCGCTTCGTCGCTGATCAGTAGCTCGCCGTTAACGAAAAACGGTGGCACTCCGGCAACGACCTCGACCTTGCTAAATGACTTGGATGGCAGCGCAGCCGATTACAAAGTCGGTGACGCGATTCTTTTGTCCGGTACAAACAACGACGGGACGAGCTTTTCGAATCAGCTGCGAATCACGTCGTCGAATCTCAACTCGCTCACCGTCGGATCCTTAATTGACAGAGTCAATTTGCAGTTTAACGATTCGACGATGATCATCGACAGCGACGGGTATCTGGTGGTATCTCCCGATGCCAATGGATCGACGGACTTTGCGATCACGCTTTCCATCAGCGACGACGACGGTAATGCAGGTGGAACACTTTTTCCAGAGTTTGACCCCGGAGAAGACTACAGTCCGAATGTACTGATTCAAGGGCTGACCATTCGCGGTGGAACGGCGGATCAAGGGGCGGGGATCTTCAACCAGTATGGCAACTTAACGATCCAAGACTCCGTGATCGAAGACAATTCCGCCGGAGAGGGCGGCGGTGGGATTTTCAACTTGGGCGGTACCGTCTCCGTCGAGGGTTCGGAAATTCGTTCCAATGACGCCGGCTCCTATGGCAGTGGCTACTGGAACGTCGGAGGCTTGGTCACGTTTCTCAATACGCCCCTGGTCGATAACACCATCGGGAGTTCAAACGACGATT
>JAGQPO010000830.1 GCA_020426665.1 Planctomycetales bacterium | reverse complement strand
GCTGGTATTCCGGTGATCATCACGTGCACGCCGCCGGTTGTGCGCATTACGACAGCCCGACCGAAGGTGTGGGGCCGGAGGATATGATGCGTCATCTGTTGGGCGAAGACGTCAACGTCGGATGTGTGCTCAGTTGGGGTCCCTGTTGGTACACGCAAAAAGAATTCTTTAACGGCCAAACGTCAGCACTGTCGACGAAAGACAATCTGATGCGTTATGACGTGGAAGTCAGCGGATTTCCGAGTTCGCATGCCGGACACCTGTGTCTGTTGAACTTGACCGAAGATGACTATCCCGGCACAAAGTCGCTGGAAGATTGGCCAAGTTGGACGTTGCCGGTGTTGAAATGGGGCAAGGACCAAGGTGGCGTTGTCGGGTACAGCCACAGCGGTTGGGGGTTGGCGCTGCCGGACAAGATGCCTGACGGTTCGCGACAATTCGTCGGGCGACCGTGGGGTGGGGCCGCGGGCGATTGGCATGGAAAAGCCGCCGACGAATTGCCGGATTATTCAATGCCAAAGTTTGATGGGATCGGTGCAAACGAATACGTTGTCACCGTCGCGGAAGACGTCTGCGATTTCATCTCCGCAGTCGACACACCGGCAATCTGGGAACTGAATGTCTGGTACCACACGCTCAACTGTGGGATGACCGCGCGGATCAGTGGCGAAACGGATTTCCCTTGCATCTACGGCGACCGCGTTGGACTTGGTCGGATTTATGTCCAATTGGACGACGACCAACCGCTGGACTACGAAACCTGGATTTCCGGACTGAAGGACGGACGCAGTTATTGTGGCGATGGACTGAGTCACATCATTGACTTTGCCGTCGATGGATTGTTGGTTGGAAAAAAACAATTGCCGGATTCTCAACCAAGTCGACTTGATATTGAAAAACCGAAGACGGTCAACGTGACCTTTGACGTCGCGGCTTTACTGCAGGAAGAAACGACGGACTCAAGTGAGCGGATTCGCAAGCTTCGATTGGACGAAAAACCATATTGGCATATCGAACGGTGCCGTTTGGGACAGTCCCGCAGCGTCCCTGTCGAAGTGATCGTCAACGGTCATGTCGCCGAGCGGCGCGAAGTCGTCGCCGACGGCAATGTCACTTCGCTGTCAATTCCAATCGAAATCAAGGAATCGTCTTGGGTTGCGGTCCGCATCCTGCCGTCGGTTCACACCAACCCGGTTTTCGTTCACGTCGACGGAGCACCGATCCGGGCAAGCCGTAAAAGTGCCCAGTGGTGCATCGACGCGGTGAAAACTTGCTGGGATTCCAAGGTCGGCCAAATCCGCGAAGCTGAACGAGCCGATGCGAAGGCGGCCTATGACCGTGCAACCGCGCGCTACCAAACGATTCTATCTGAGTCGACGAAATAGATCATACAGCAATTGCACCGTAGCATCGCTTCCACAGCTAACCGTCAAACTCGGACTCCTGCTGGACAAGCCAGCACGGGGTCGTGACACACGTTCCCGCCCCATGTCGGCTTGCCCGACACGAGCGCGAGTTTGAAAGTTAGCAAAACACGGGGTCGTGACACACGTTCCCGCCCCATGTCGGCTTGCCCGACATGAGCGCGAGTTTGAAAGTTAGCACGTCCCGCAGCGCCAGCGCCCACTCAATCTTCCGCCAAGCGCGCCCGCATTTGTTTCATCTCCTGATACCCTTCCCACGCGATTCGTTGCAGGTCGGACCGATCCTGAACGGAGAACACTTTGGTGATCGGCAAATTGTCACGATCTTTCGTGCGATCTTTATCCTGCCAATATCGAATGTCGGTGATCGATCGAACGTCCAATCCCCTCGGGTCGGCGTCAAACATCGCGGCGTAGATCGCGCATGCCGACAGGTACGCCATCGTTTGATTCAAATGCGCGTCGTTGACGAATCGCAACGTTAGATCGGGACGCTGCGTTTGACACTTCAACCCGACCAGCGACATCGGCGCCACGGCGGCATCGATTTGATTGGCCAGCGTGGCGATCGACTTAGCTTTTTTCATCACTGGTTCCGAGTCCGGCGCCGCGTCCAATGGTTCGGCGTTTTGAGTCTCGGGTGTCGTTTCATACAAAACGACTTTGGCACCTTGCGGCTTTGCAAGCTCTGCAAACTTGGCCGCGTATTCGCAATACAAGGAATGATCGCCATCCAAATCATCTCGATAAGATTGCAATACGATAACGTCCCAGGTGGTCCTTGATTCGTCCAGTTCGCCAATCAGTTTGCGTTGCCGCTGTGCCGCGTACTTTGCATACTTGTCGTCAGGATCTTTTTTGAAATCGTCCTCCAATCGCTTCGCCGTTGCCCTGATTTCGTCCTCCGTCACGGACGATGACGTGACAATGTTTTGCGTTCCTAGTCGCCAATGATCGACCAGCCGGCGTCCGCCGTAGATGACGGATTTAACGTTCATTTTCACGCCGGGTTGCCCGGCCCGCGTCATCGATTGAACGACCTCCGCCAGATTATGCCTCGCGGTGTAGCTATTGCCGATGAACAGCACGTTCAATTCATTGGCAGACGCAACCTCCGGCGGGTCAGCGGGATAGGCCACTCGGGGCGACAAGAACACGCAAGAAGACGCAAGGAAGACGATGAGATAACGCATTTTTTCCAGGAATGGACGAATAGAGTCGTTTCACAAAGGTCCGCTTTTTCGAATATACTCTGTCGAATCACTTGGATAACCCATGGGCGACAAAATGCAAATCCGCGTTCTGATTCTGTGCACACTTCTTACAGGCGCTGCTGCGGCAGAAGATTGGCCTCAGTGGCGTGGTCCGCGTGGCGACGGGACCTCCGCCGATACCGCCGCGCCAACCAGCTGGAACGCCTCGACGGGCGAAAATATTCTTTGGAAAACCGCCATCAAGGGATCGGGTTATTCGTCTCCCATCGTCATTGGAGATTCGGTCTTCCTGACATCCTGTGACGAACAATCCAACCAACGATTGCTGATGAAAATCGATCGCAAATCAGGAGAAATCCTGTGGACACGAGAGGTCATCCAGGCGCCGCTGGAAGGAATGCACAAACTGAACAGTCGCGCGTCTGGAACGCCCGTCGCCGACCGGCAAAACGTCTACGTCACCTTTTTTCAAGCCGATGACAACAGCGGAAAGAATGGCACGCCGGGGAAAATGATCGTCGCCTGCTACGACCACGACGGCAACCAAAAATGGCTAGTCAGTGTCGGAGCGTTCTCAAGCGTCCACGGTTATTGCACCAGTCCGGTTCTGTTCGAGAACCTGTTGATCGTCAATGGCGACCACGACGGTGAATCTTACGTCGCGGCGCTGGATACTTCGTCCGGCGACGTCGTCTGGAAAACCCCGCGGGTGCATCAAACACGCAGCTACGTCACTCCGCTATTACGGGAAATCGACGGGAAAATGCAGGCCGTCATGACCGGCAGCAAACGCGTCGTCGGCCTTGACCCCCGTACCGGTGATTTGATCTGGTGGATCGAAGGGCCGACCGAACAGTTTGTTGCTTCGATGGTTTTCGACGATCAAAGCTTTTATCTGTCCGCCGGTTTCCCCACCCACCACGTGATGTCGATTCGACCGGGTGGCGAGGGTGATGTCACCGAAACTCATGTCAACTGGCATGTGACTGACGCCAAGTGTTACGTTCCCTCACCGGTTCTCGCCGGCGGTTTGCTGTTTGTCGCCGACGATCGTGGTATCGCACATTGTTACGATACAAAATCAGGCGAACACCTATGGCGCGAGCGGCTGGGACGACACTTTAGCGCATCGCTTGTCGCCGCAGCCGGTCTGGTCTACTTCACAACCGACGACGGTGAAACCATCGTTATGAAGGCCGCCAAAACCCCTGAGATCGTGCAGACGAATTTACTCGGCGAATCCGTGTTTGCGTCGCCTGCAATTTCTGATGGCAAGATCTTTATCCGAACCGACGAGCATCTATTTTGTATTGGCAATTGAACATTCAACGAATGATCACGGGGCTGATCCTTCTTCTCGCATGCACATCTCTCTGTCACGCACAAACCAAAACTTGGGACGGCAAACACGATACATCGACGATCAACGTTACCGTCGTCTACTTTGTTCCCTCCGATCGCAATCCGTTGCCCGACTGGAAAGATCACATCGAATACTACGCGCGTCGAGTCACCCAATTTCATGCCAGGGAGTTCCAGGGACAAAGCCTTGCGCACGTCACGGTGCATCCGACACCAATCATTTCCAAGTGGACCACGGATCAATTGCGCCGCGGCGATGCGGACGCAATCTTCTTTCGAACGCTCGGCGAAGTCGACGAGCGGTTGAAGTTTGGAAAAAACACCGACGATGGATTCCCAATTCTCCTGGCACTCAGCGATATCAACCATCGGCCGTTGGATGATTTTTACCGATTGACCATCCAAGACGGACGACCGGTGTTCGAGGGGATTCTAAACGCCGGCAACCACTTCCCCGGTTCGAAGCTGGGCGGTGCACGGGCAACCTACCTGGCCGACCGGGGCCGAGGCTGGGGACTGGTCAGCGCCGACGGTTGGCGCGTTCCGTACCGAGGATCCGATTGTGTGATCTATCACGAAGGGCTGGGACATACCGTCGGGCTGCCTCATCCGGAACCGGGAAACCGATCGGTGATGAGCGGTGCGCAGTATCACGGTTGGCTAAGCGAATCTTGGATCGATGACGACCAAAAGAAACAACTGGGGTGGCAACCAAAAACACTCGCGAATGACAAGCAAACGGAACTGTTCACCGAATTCCAGGCATTACCATTTCCGCCGCAACCCCGCCCAGGCCAGCAATCAAAATTGAAGCTGACATTGCCACAAGACGCCAAAGTGGAATCGCTGCGTGTTCGTTTTCAAACGTCGATCGATGGGCCGTGGATCGAGGCATCTGCGGACGACGTATCTGATGATTCCGAGTTTGTCGAACTCGCCGTCTTTGATCGTCCGACGCCCGTCAGTTACCGGGTCGACGTCAAAACGCAACACGGCGACGCCGAATTGTGGGGTTACTTTCAAGTCCGCGAGGAAGACAACGTCCCCCCATTGCCGCTTGTTCTTGCAGCCGACTTGCGCCCGACGGATACAACCACCGAGTCCGTCGCGGTCGATCCACCGGGCCCGCAAGTCAATCTGCTTGAAAAATTGGATCCCGGAAAATGTTTCACCACCGGAAAATGGACAAAAGAATCCGGTGCGTTGGTTTCCAGCAAGGGTTACGGAGTTCGGATCGAAATTCCCTACACCCCGCCAGCCCGCTACCGAATGTCAGTTGTCGTCGAACCACTGGACAAACCGAACGGACTGTTGCTCGGCCTGCGAAACGGTGACCAACGATTCGTCGCCTTGATCAACTATGCGTCCGGGCGGACTGCTTCATCAGCGCTGGAGAACGTGGATGGCCGAAACGTCGGGAACGAGACCACATTTGTAGGCGGTCTGTTAAAACAAAATCAGTTGTCGCAAGTCGTTGTGACTGTTCAACCCGACCGAGTGAATGTCCAGGTGGATGGTCGAACAATCATCGATTGGAAAGGAAACGCGGAGCAATTGTCGTTGTCCGACTACTGGAAAACGCCGAACGACAAATCAATTTTTCTGGGAACGTATGACTGTGCGTACCGAATACATCGAGTCACTGTCGAACCGCTATGACGTGAAACGCTGTAATGCAATCACTGTCGCGACAATCATCACCGGCCGTTGGCTTCAAACCAACTGGCGGGGACTGTTGCCCAGATTCTCCGCACGCTGCATAAGAATAATCCTGATCGTCGCGGCGCACATTTTTTTCGGTCGGTCGCACGTATTGGGTCAGGACGCTGAACCACAGATTGTTCGGGCCGTCAAAGACCATTGCCTTGATTGTCACGATTCCCAATCCGCCGAATCGGGGCTCGACTTAGCAGCGCTGAAATACGATCCCAACGACCACGCTTCGTTTGCTCTTTGGGTAAAGGTTTACAACCGAGTCCAGCGCCGTGAAATGCCGCCCGCGGACAGCGTCACAACGATCGAACCGGCCGTTCGTCAGTCATTCTTGGATTCTCTGGCGCGCGACTTGGCAACGGCAAACGCGCGGCGTCAACGGTCGGAAGGCCGGACTCAGTACCGTCGGTTAAGTCGAACGCAATACGAAAACTCCATGCGCCGACTTTTGGCGTTGCCTGAATTATCGGTCGCGGACATGTTGCCCGAGGACACGCCGTCCGACGGATTTGACAACATCGGTTCAGCGTTGAATCTTTCCGAAATCCAAATCGCACGTTACTTAGACGCCGCCGACCACGCGTTGGACCAAGCAATTGTTTTGACCGACCGACCTGAGATTTTGACCACGCGGCTGATTGCAAGCCAGAACGGACGGTTCCGCCAGGTGCTTGGAAAACAGCAAGAAGCGGTCAACGTGGACGGTGCCGTCGGACTGTTGCGACAACCCAATACGGCGCAGGCACCTTGGTTTTGGTCCAAGTTCGAACCACCCGTTGACGGGTACTATCGCATTCGAATGAAGACCTTTGGGTTTCACTGGGACGCCGGAACGGTTCGTCCGCCGAATCAAAATCATGTCGTGACGTTTCACGCGGTCCAAGGTTCAACCAAACGGGCGTTGACTTCGCTGGACGTCCCAGCGTCACGCGGCGCCGATGCGATTGAATTTGAAGGTTTCTTGCGAGTCGGCGACCAAATTCAAATCTGGTTTGAAACACTCGATGATCGGAATAAACCCGGCCGTTTGCCGATCACGGACTATCGCGCACCCGGCGTTGCGGTGGAATGGCTGGAAGTCCACGGGCCGATTTCTCCCGCCGGTCTTCCGGCAAGCTACGTATCACTTTTTGGCGATCTGCCCGTCGAACCATATCACCTTGATTCCGGACTATTGCAGCCGCCCATCCCAATCATCACCGAAGGCGTTGGCAAACGAGCGGTTCGCGTTCCGGCGAAACCCAAACGCGTTCAATTCATGCGAGTTGTCCCGCGAGATCCGACCGAAGACGCCCGCAGCTTGCTACATCAGTTTGCGCAGCGTGCTTTTCGACGACCGGTCGAGCCGATTGAAATCGAAGACATCTTGCGTTTGGTTCAAACCAAAATCGACCAGCGGCACTGTTTTCAAGAAGCCATGCGAATCGGATACCAAGCAATCTTGTGCTCTCCCGAATTCTTGTTCCTGGACGAAAGCCCCGGCAAGTTGAGTGACCATGCACTCGCTTCTCGACTCTCATTTTTTCTGTGGAATGAGATGCCCGACGAGAAACTGTTGGAATTGGCATCCCAAAGCAATCTCACCCGACCCGAAGTTCTTCGCAATCAAGTCGATCGTTTGATCGATGA
>JAGQPO010000829.1 GCA_020426665.1 Planctomycetales bacterium | reverse complement strand
CGCTCAGCTTGGTGAAGCGTTTATGGAGCGTCGCAGGCGGGGCGAGAATCCGACGATCCGCGAGTATGTCGATCAGTATCCAGCTTATGCACAGCAGATCGAAGAATTGTTTCCGTCACTGGAAATGCTGGAAGACTTGGCTCCCGATAGGCCTGAAAGCGTCGGAAAACCAAACCCACATTCAGCCCAATCATTTGGCTCGACCCATTGGCAGCAGATCGGTGATTATCGCATTTTGCGCGAGGTCGGGCGAGGCGGCATGGGAATCGTGTTCGAAGCAGAGCAAGAGTCTCTGGGACGACATGTGGCGCTAAAGGTGCTTCCGTCGAACCTGCTGCCCGATGATAAACAACGATGTCGATTCGAACGCGAGGCGCGCTCCGCCGCACAACTGCACCACACCAATATCGTTCCCGTATTCGGCGTCGGTGAAGAACAGGGCATGCACTATTACGTGATGCAATTTATCCAGGGCTTAGGGCTGGACGAGGTCCTCGATGAATTGCGCCGACTGAAACGCGAGTCCAAGGATGGATCGGAGCCCTCGCCGAACGTTGAGCTATCGACAAGGGCCAATAAAGGTACCCGTGGAAAGGGCGATACCAGCCAGAGTCTGGCCGCAACAGAAATGGCCCATTCGCTGATTCGTGGCAAGGTCGCCATTCCCACGTCGCCAGAAACACTGCAGGAAACCGGCAACGACGAAGGTAGGCTGAAAGAGACTCGTGATGGCACCAATGACGAGGTGGCAACCAGAAGTCGGCGTGAATCTTCGGTCCGAGCAAGCACTAATTTGCATCCGAGGCCCGAACAATCGGTTTCCTTCAATGTTTCTAGTTCATCGGTCCGCCTACCCGGTGGTAAGGATTCGAGCACCCAATCCAAGACGGCGAATTCGTATTGGAACAGTGTGGCCGATATCGGACTCCAAGTCGCTTCTGCCTTGCAATATGCACACGAGCAGGGCGTCACTCATCGCGATATCAAACCTGGCAATCTTCTTTTGGATATGCAGGGCTGCGTATGGGTCACCGATTTCGGGCTGGCAAAGGCCGACGACCAGCAAAACCTTACCCACACGGGTGACATTCTGGGTACGCTCCGATACATGCCGCCCGAAGCCTTCAGCGGTCGCAGTGACCATCGTGGCGACATCTATTCCCTGGGCCTGACGCTGTATGAATTGCTTGCCCTCCGGCCGGCCTACTCTCAGGCTGATCGCAATCGATTGATCAAATGCGTAACGGAAGCGGAAGCGCAACGTTTGGAACAGGTCAATCCCGATATCCCGCGCGACTTGGTGACGATTGTCCACAAGTCGATCGACAGGGAGCCGTCGCAACGTTACCAGACCGCTCAAGCCTTGCTGGACGATTTGCAGCGTTTTCTACTCGACGAGCCAATTCGTGCGCGACGCGTCACCCTGTTGGAGCGGGCTGGTCGATGGGCAAGAAGGAATCGTGGATTGGCGGCTGCGATTTCGACAGCGGCAGCCCTGGTCGTGCTGCTCGCGTTAGGATCGACTCTTGCCGCGATCTATTTTGGACGAATGAGCACCGAACTGAGAATGGCACACCTGAAAAGCGAGACGCAAGCCAATGTGAATCTGGAACTCGCCAAGTCTGAATCAGCGGCAAAGCAACTAGCTCTCGAGGCGCAAGCACAATCGGATCGGAATTTCGCGCAAGCAATCGAAGCGGTCGAGGCCTATCTCGACAAAGTTACCGAAGAAAAGTTGCTGGCTGTGCCGGGACTACAACCCATGCGACGCGATTTGCTGCAGTCCGCGCTTGGATTCTATACGGAATTTGCATCCCAACGCACCAACGACCCACTGTTAAAGCAAAAGCACGCCGGTGCGCTCACTCGAATTGGACGTATCACCGCCGAACTCGGCTCGCCAGAAGAAGCTAAAACGTATCACCTGCGGGCCGCAGAGATTCTGCAGGAGCTGAATGCGGCTGGCTCGAAGAAAATGAGTCTACGCCAAGAAGCAGCAAACCACCACGAAGCCTATGGGCTGCTGCTGGCCCAAATGCACGACCCTCGCGCGGCGGTCATCGAGTTGCAATTGGCTGAAGGTCTTCTGGATGAAATTGCATCGGTGAACTCTGACTTAAAGCGTCGGCAGGCACAGATACTAGGGGCCATCAGTGATGCCCAGATCAGCTACGGCGCCATTGAGGATGCCTTCTATACATGCCAAAGAATGATCAGGAGTACTGAAACAGAAAACAACGCCGCAGAAAGCCCTTTCCACATCATGGCTTACCCTGCTCTTGCCTTTGAATTAGCGAGGTCAAAGACCAAGTTTGCCGAGTTACATGAGTTGGTAGGCTATACGGCAATCCGCCAAAACTCCGTTGGCATGGCCGACCTCCCCGTGCAGGAACTTTATGCTGATTCCAAACTGCTGTTGGAACGCCTGATCGAAGCGGCTCCCAATAACTTGTCGTCCAATGAACTCGGTGCTCAACTGGCTGTGACGCTTACCGCGCAAGGAAAACACTTCCAACAAACAGGCGACAACGAGGCGGCACTGAATTGTTTTTTGGAAGCATCGGACGTTCGCCACCGGTTAGCGGAAGCCAACCCCGTTGTTCCAGAGTTTCAGGTTGATGCGGCGGAGGCCAAATCGCAAACAGCGCAACTCTACCTGAACCGTGGCAAATTGGATCAGGCGAAAGCTTCAATTGCTGATTCAATTCAGATTTTGCAAAATCTGAATGCGACATCACCACAGTGGCTCTCCGTTCTGACCGAAAAATTGTTGATGCTGGCCGAGATTGAACTGGCCCGCAAGGACCTTGGAGCCGCGTGCGATGCGACACAGGCGGCATCTGAATTGGCTGACTCTCTGAAGGTTCCTGAACGCCAATTGCTGTATGGACTTGCAGTTCGTTGGGGCAAGTGCGCTTTGCTGGAACAAGAACTGGGGCAAACGGGTCAAGACATCCGGCGGGCTGACATGCTGGAAAAGGCAATGGCACGCCTCACACAGGCTGTCAGTACGGGAACCATCAGCTATAGCCAAGTCATCAGCGAACCTGCGTTACAAGAACTCATCTCCGACCCTAGGTTTACCGAATCACTTGCCGAACTCGAAGCGGTGGCTGCACAACGCGGATGGCATACCGATCTGGAGGAAGCACGTCGAATAGCTGCCGCAGATGATAAGAATCTACTGATCTTCTTCGACGGTTCCGATTGGTGCATCTACTGTGCAACCATTCGCGCACAAGTCTTAGATCAAAAACAGTTTCTCGATCAGGTAACAAAAAACTTTGTGCTGGTCGATCTAGATTCTCCCATGTTCAAAGACAAACCCCCTCACCACAAACGCAACCAGGAACTTAACAAGTGCTGGAACATCCGCGGTTACCCTGCTTTTGTCTACTGCGATCCGGAACTACGCCGACTGGCCCGCCGCGGTGGTGGCGGCACGGTGGAGCAGTGGGTGAATGAAGCAAATGAGATCCATCAGAGGTTCGCAGCGAGGAATGCGTCATTGGCGATGGCCGCCGAAGCCTCCGTGGAAGACAAGCTGAAGTATGTCGCCGAATCACTCAGTCAGATCGATACGGAATTTCACGAAGCTGATTACGGCGACGTGCGCCGCTTCCTTGACGACTCTATCGAATCCGGTCCCCATCCGGTCGATTTTGAGTCGACGGATGTTCTGCTTTTGAAAATGCTCGCAATCGGGCACCGCGATTATTCTGGAACGGCGACCGATCCGACGGTGAAATCCGAGCATGCGGAATTCGCGGAAAGGATCTTCCGTCACTTGTATTCCCGTCGCCCGGACGATCCTGAAATTGCCGTCGAACATGCTGCCGAATTAATGTCAAAGCTAGGGCCGAATCACAGCGAATGGCCCGCGCCGATTCGCGAGCGGTTTGCGTTACTGCCTTCGCTGGACAAATCAAATCCTTGGTTGTATGTCGGCAGCATTCAGCTGCTCGTTGGAAATCCAGATGCCGCTGCCGATGCACTCGATCAAGTCGATGAAGCGATACCGGCCGCAAAACTGCTCTTGTCCCTTGCTCAGCTGGAGCTGGGAAACGCTGAAGACGCTGAAAGTGCATATGCATCCGCGTGGGAAATGCTGGAATCTCGTGGTACCGGCAAGATGCCGGCCGCATTAACGGATCGAGCAATTGAACTGGGAAAACGTTGGCCCAAAGTATGTTCACTGCAACGACGAGCGGCGTTTGCGTTGCTCAAAGGACGCTACAGCTATGCGTTGGAATTGTATGAAATGTTGCATCAAGATCAGCCGGACAATGATGAATGGAGTCGGCGCCTCGAGCAACTGAAGGGACAGTTGATAGCGGCCAGGAATTTTGATTTTGGTCCTGAAGACATCAATACGATCGGCGCAACAGTGGATACGCCTGGCGATGGCAAGCTGACACTGCTGCCGGCTCAGACACCGTTTTGTGGTATCGAAGTTTGGTCGGGAGCTGTGGCCGACCAGTCGGGATATTACATGCTGGAAGTACGCATCCAAAATGAGATTCCAATTGATTGCCACCTGGTCTGCAACGTTGAAGGGGATGGTTCGTCGATCGACACCCAAGTCCGGCTGGAAGCAAGTCGGCAGCTGGCAGCCAGGCAAGTGCTGTTCGAATCACCAGGCGCCATCACCAGGCTGGACATCGTGATCCCTGGTGGACTGCCATGCGCTGTCCAGCTCGATTCGATCGTGTTAACAAAAGTCGACGTGGACGAGGCGGATGCCTGGCTGGCGAGAGCAGTGAATGCGGAAAACGATTCGCCGCAGGTCCTGCGACTCGCGGTACAACGCCATCTCGCCCGCGGAAAAACAGCCCAGAAAGAAGGCCGGACAGAGGCAGCCGTTGAGGAATTTGTCAGCGTTGAAAACATTTGCACTCAACTTCTTGAGCCGTTCTTCATGCAAGATCTGGAAACTTTACAGGGACCAAGACTGATACAGCACTTTTCATTCAACGAGCAAAACATCAGAGACTTGGCAGGTGCCATTTACCAGCGAATTCAACTTCAGCGTACAGAACATGCAGATTCCCCATGGATGGACCAGTTATACGAACAGGTCGGACCGGCATCGCTGGCTGCACTGGCATACTCCTTTCTGCTCAACAATCAACGCGAAGAATCGGAACGGGTCTATCAGTCCACAAAGTACCTGCTGGATACCGGACCAGTTCCGATGCGGCCCTTGATGAAGAACCTGTACTTCGCTAACGCCATCCTTAGAAACGAGGCTGGTGACACCGACGGTTGCCTTGAAATGCTCGCTGCGGGCATCACGGTCCTGGAAGAATCGGGCTTCGAAGGACACATGCCTCTGGCCGACGCCATTGCATCCGAAGCCGTCGTGCGAGGATTGCAGCTACAACCTGCCAATAGGGATTTCCTGGCCGCCAACGCATCCATCCATCTCGAATTTGGCAATCTCGATGCGTTTGACCAGGCACTGGAGCGTTGGCGATCCGTCCTCGGCGACGTCGCCGACGACCCCAGGTACCTGGAATTCATTGTCAAACTGCAAGACCGTGAATTGGTCGTTGCCCTGGACACCGGAGACTTTGAAAGAGCACTGGAGCTGCTGGGAGCACGCCCGAACAGCACGGAGTATGACGAACGACTGATGCGTCAGATTGAATTGGCATGTGGCGCCTACAGTTCAGGGATCGAAAAAGAAACAAGCTTGACCTGGCGTTATCGTTTCAGCCAACCAGACTCAGACTGGACCGAAGTCACTGACACGCAGCTGAAAGGTTGGCAAACGGCTAGAGGCATGATCGGATCGGACGATACCCAGTGGCCCAGTGAGCACGCCGAGGTTTGGCTGCGAGCCGAACTGGAGCTAGATGACCAACCGCATGACAATCTGCTTTTTGAAATCCGTGCGGACGACTTTGCAACGATCTACGTTAACGGAGTTTTAGCAGCATCCGAGTTCAGATCTTGGGAGAGTCACCAAACCATTGCGGCCAACAGGGACGCCGTCGAGGCGCTCCGGCCGGGAAGAAACGTCATCGCAATCCATTGCCGCAATACCGGAGGCCCCGGCATGATCGACGCTGGGCTGTTCCTGTCCGCACCGGCCAATCAATTAAGCAGCAGGATTTCGTCGGTTTTGGAACAACACCCCAATTCAGTTCATTTACTCAGAATGCGGGCGATCGCATCCCTACGGCAAAACGATTGGAGCTCGGCGGCCGCCGATTTCTTGGCTGCGGGCACGATTTCGAACTCCCCGGATCTGCTGAGAGCTGTTTCATTGTTTGCCTATGCGAGCGATCGACAGCGGTGGCAGGACAGCTACCGCA
>JAGQPO010000828.1 GCA_020426665.1 Planctomycetales bacterium | reverse complement strand
TTGCCGGACCCGCCTTCGATCCAGTCGTCTCCGACGCCGCCGATGACCCGGTCGTTTCCGGCATTGCCAATCAATGTGTCGTTGCCAAAATCTCCATCAATGGCATCCGCTCCACTGCCCCCTTGCAGATAATCATTACCCAGCCCGCCGATGAAATGCACCGGAATCGATACTCCAGGGTCGACGATGATGACATCGTTTCCCCGCCCACCATCGGCTTCAATTCTTGAAACGTTTGCAAAACGCTGAACATCAATCGGCGCACCGGTAAACCCACCCCCAGCGCCGAGTGCGTAAAGTTCAACGACGATCTCATCCTGATTCAAACCGGGAAGAATTCGATAGAAATCGTCATCGGACGTTGTCGAAAGCGAAACAACGGATCCGGAGGAGCCTGGTAGGTAATATGCCGTACCGAGTCGATTCTGGATCAAATACTCTGATGACACCGACGGATCGATCGCGATAAAATCCGATCCTAGTGTCGCATCCGACTGAATATATTTAACATCTGAGAAGTGAGACTCAGCAAGCGGTTCCCCAACAAAATTGCCGTCTGCGTATCCCGAGTATTTTCGAATTATGATGTCACGCTTTGACGCTCCCTTAACAACCTGCAGATAATCGTCGGAGTCGGACGTTAGGAGAAAGATGCCAATTCCTGATGTCGCATTTCCGAATTGACTGTCAAGGTAGAAGCCATCCAAAAAGCCATTGATTGGCTGGCGCGCTCTGTCTTCGATTTGCTTCGTGATCGCTGTAATATCGCCCTTTCCCTTAGCCGCTTTCTCTACGGGGCAGCCCTTAAGATTGCTGTCTGGTCGAAATTCAAGCCGTTCATCGAAAAGCCTAAAATCTTTCGTCACTTGACCGAACTTCGCTTCAACAGTTGCCTTCGCAAATAATGCAGATTCTCTTGTAAGTCCAGACTTGCATTCGTAGAGTTCACCGACTCCATCGATTAAAGCGGGCAGCGTGTTTACATCCCCCGGATCAATGTGGCGCAAATAGTCACTGCCAGATTTAGTACGCTCAAGATCCGATTTTATATCCAGCGATTTTTCATGAAATATCGAAATCGAGCCACCGACAGCAAAGTCAATGTCGCAGCTAACCGTCGTACCGAATTTACAGACGGAATGTGACAACCCTTCGACAAAATCTGTTGCACCGGGCAAAACCTTTATGACCGCTGTGATGCCCAGGCGACTCGATGCTTCAGGTGTGTCAATGATATCCTGTTTGAACAATCCCGACTGGAGGGGCTCAAGCGGATCAAAGGGAGTGTAGGTAGCGCCTATTATTTTCTTTTCATGCGCATCGACTACATACAACCCTTTAAGCAAATCTTTTGAATCTCTGCGTCCATTACGCATGTACTCATCGATTCCACTAGTGTCAAAACCGAAAGCAAGATTCGCAGCAACTTCCAACGAAAAAGCAAAGTCTATTGAAATCCACGGATACCAACCAGTACCTGGAATTTGTAATTCCAAAATCGAAACATCGAATTTCGGAAGCGCGTATTGAAAAAGCGTAACGTCCTGCCCTAGCAGTAGCTGAAATGCGCGTACCGGCTTTTCGAGAAGAGGGAAAACAAAACCCTCATCATCTTTGCTGCGGTGCGTTTTTACGATGTCCAGTAGCGTTTCATCTTTCTCCCGTTTGGGCAAATCTTTCAGATCATCGAAGAATCCTCCTGCGAGTTGCTGAAACGCACTGAAATCAGGTGTAAAACCGGTAAGAGCATTGGGGTTATCTGACGGATTTTCCAAATCGAGCTTTGTTAAATCGGTGCCCTCATAAAGCAGCGAGAATTGAGAGTTTCCTTTCACACCGCCGATCGAGAGATCACCAAAAACTAATACATCATTGCTATCGATAATTTCCCTACTGAGTTTGGTAAGGGTGTCGAAAGTCTCGATGTACTTTGCAATTCGGTATAGATCTATATCAATCGATTTGCCGTCGACACCAACTCCCACGGTACCAAGGGTTCCAGCGTACTTAATGATGTCGAGATACGTTGCGTCTCTCAGCCATTTAGGAGTTTGTAGCTCGCTGGGGAGTACGATCGTTGTATTAAGGAAGTCGACAACACTTTGCGCAACGGATGAAATGGATTGAACCTCCTGGAGCACTGGCTTCGCAAATTCACTGATGAAAGTTCCCGCATCCATTCGCAGATCGTTGAACTGTACCTCGATTCGTTTCTCCTCGTGTGCTTCTTTAAAGTTAGTAATGAATTTGAAGTCGCTCTTAAACGAAGGGAAAATTGGCCGATCACCCAGGCCCGATGCGTCTAAGCCAGAGGTGTCGTCGATTCTAATGTTGAGATCAAAGTTTATCTCGCTACTGAAGTTCTCCAGTGATCCATCGACCTCTAATGCAGAGGGCGATTCGATGATTGCAAAAAACGGGATCTTCTTATCCGGGAAGTTCAGGCCGTTTCTGATGTCGATTGCGACTCCGCCTGTTAGGTATGAACCACTATCGACCCTAGGAACTTCTGTTTTTGTGTTTGGATCCCACGAAGTCGAATTCTCAACGACGTCAACGGAAAACGCTCCAAATGATGCGGAGGCAGCAAAATTAGGCGTTCCTAGCGTGAGGGAAATTGATAGTTCATCGGCGTCTTCATTCTTAGTCGAGGTATCAATAAATGGACCGACTATCTTGTCGATTCCTATCACTAAATGCATATCAAAGACAGCATCAATACTTAGATCTGAAGAGTCTTCAATCGTTAGTCCTAATCCCGGTAAACCGAGGTCGACGGAGATGGGATATGAAAATTGTTTTTCTGCGTGTATTTGAATATCGAACCGAAATTCCGACGTTTGGGAATTGATAGCTTCTGGAGTCACCGCAATTCCGTCCACGATGATAAGAATGTCGTCTTCGGAAAGCCCCTCTTCGTTGATGCCAGGTATCCGATTGTTTTCTTTCAGCCATTTCTGGTCGTTTAGTGCTTCATAAATAGCCTTCCGAATTGACGACAGGGACGTCTGCTCCAATTCTGCGAAGTTGTCGGATACCGTGTCTCGAATTGTCGAGAAAAACGGGAGCGCGCTTTCGATGCCTCTTTTTCCGTCAGGAATTAGCTGAGTACCGATCAGTGGCAATGGCTGAGCGAACACTGTTCTGTTGACGGCGCGATCGACTGCATCGAATAACGCCCCCCAATTCTCGGTAAGTGCGCTTAGGCAGCTCGATAAATCGCTTACTTCAACTCTGCTCCTAAAATCAGGGACAACGATAGGTGGAGCGTTTGCGAGGTCGCTGAGATTGGAAATCGGAATAACCAATGCCGGATTGCTTGAGTCTAAGACTTCTCCGTTCAGAAAAAGGGGAAACGACGCGGATACGGCTCCCGCAAATTGCGGAGCAGAGATTGCAAACGGCTCAGTGAAGTAGAGCCTTCCCACTTCGTTTGCGTTGGAGACCCCAAGCGAGAATGAAATAGGAGCATTTGTCGCTGCGATGCCGTCTGCATCGATAACGATGTTGCCACCGTCCACGGAGATATTGAGGCAGCCGAGTTTTGTTGAAAAACCCATGTCAGTCGCGAATCCGCGAAACGTGACCGATGCTGCCGTTGAGTCGTAAAGAAACGGCCGGACGCGATTGGGATCACTCAAGTCGATTCCCAGGTGCACAGCGGAGCTGTACGATGCGTCAACGTTGATTTGGGCGGTCGGCCCCGAGCCGGTCAGCCGTGTGACACCGCGCTGGCCCGCGGAACTCAGATCCAAGTTCAGATCAACGGATTGACTGATCGACTCGGCGTAATTCAATTCAACTCGGATCTCGTCGAATTGCGGTAATGTGATTTCGACCAGGTTGCTGTCCTGGCCAAGCGTCACCGGGCGGCCAAGCGACCGCTCCAGCGCAGATTCCAGAGCTTCCTCTAGCTGGCTTAAATTCGCAATCTCGAGTCGATTGAGCTCGGCAAGAAAGTCCTCTGCCGTAGTCGAAAACTCCAACAAATCACTGATCGAACGACCAATTCCCGGTATCTCATTTGTCAAAAGCAATTCGTTGCCGGTTTCCGTAAACCACTCGCCGATCATTCGCACGGCTTGCAGCAGCTGATCGAGCGTGATGTCCTCGAACCGTCGCAACTCGGCAATATTCTCGCCGATGCTGACCACCGTCGTCGGATCGGTAATGTCGGTCCATTGCACGCTGACTTTTGGAGCCCTCGGCAGGTCGATGCCAAACAGATTCGCTTGCAGAGGAAATTCGACGTAGGCGGAACCGCGAGTATTCACGTCGACCAGATCATCGAGTGCCGCCAAGCCAGCAAACATCTCAGGAACTTGCAAACGACCATCAGGCTGCGCACCCAAGTCGTTCAGCTGCATATCGATCGCCATGCCGCTCGCGATCGTGCCATTGACGATCGAAACGTCCGCGACACCCATACTTGCCGTACCGTCTAAGTCGGCGGCCGTGGCGTTGAAAACCAGATCGATTCGCGGGGCTTTCGCGCCGAGATACGTTGCCGGCATCGCGATAAATGTGTGATACGCTAATGTATCGGCGTGTAATGCAGCACCCGTGATTTGCTTCGTACCATCCAAAAATTCCACGAACGGTTGCCCCACCAATCCGATACCCAGCGACGAGTATCCGGCAAAAGAGCCGTTGATTGGACTAACGGTGAATGAGCCGGTACCGGTCGTCTTGTCGACGAGCACGAAGGACTGGTCGCCCACCGCAATGCTGGCCTCCAGACTTCCTGGTGACGCCGCATTGAGACGCTGCAGAATGTCGCCCACAGTCGCCACGGCATCCAGGTCGAGCTCGATGACGGTGCCATCACTGAGGCTGATTTCAATGTCCGCAAGATCATTGACCTGGCTGCCAACAAATCCGAAAGCGGCGGTGTCACCCGCAAGTTCGAGTGACGAAATCGTGGGGTCCGATGTGGAAATCAGGATCTGGCCATCAACCTCCTCGACCGTAAGCAGGCGGTCATAGTCCGTTGTCTTAAGGGCCGCTTCCAGGTTGCGGCGCAGGTCGCGAACAAGATCGATGAGGGTAGCGTTGGTCGTTGTCGATGCAGCAGGGACGACAATCGGATGCGACACGCCGTTGACTTTCAGATCCAAAGTAGCGTCTGTCGCTAAAACGAAATTCGGAGGCGTGTTTGGCGCCAGTATCCCAACCTGAACCGCAACACCGCGTCCCACTGTCTGACCATCGATTCCATTCAAGAATGCGACCGGCGTCGCTGAGTTCATGATGAAATCAGAGCCGATCTCCCTAAGATCAACGCCCAACGTGAGCTGTACGGTACCACGGCTGGAGAACTCAATCGAGCTGTTCGAACTCACATCGGCTAGTTCACCAAATTCACCATCAATTTCAACGGTTCCCTGAATCCCGTTGGTTACCAGATCCAACGAGACATCAAAGAACAGTTCCTTCGTGGCTGCCGAGTAGCGGATGTCTTCAATCGGTAACGACAAGTTCGCGGCAAATTCCTGCAGCGAATCAAAGTTGCGTACTCCCGTTTCGGATGACAAGGATTCAACAATCGAATCCCACTTTCCTCGAAGGTTCGCTATCGAATCAAACGTTAAATCTGCTGTCAGTGGTAGCGAATCGCCCAGTGCGGAGAGGTCCGAAAGTTGACCAAACCATGACGAAAGGCTGGTGAAAACTTGAACGAGATCATCCGCATCTAATCGTTGGAAATCTTCCAGCCCCAGACCGCCATCGACGATGTCGACGCTCCACGTAGAATCATCAAAAAGATCTCCATACGTGATCGTGATGGCGGAATTGCCGCTGGAAGTAAAGCTGCCGAATGAAGTCGTAAACGGGAGAGCGATTTGAGCATTGCTTCCCCGGACGGGCGAAATAGCAAAGAGTTCCGAAACGCTCGCTGCATCAAGAACCGACAGCGAGATTGGGGCGTCGTTAAGAACATCAACAAATACCGTCCCGTCAAGCAAAATCGCCGCGTCGGCGACGTTCAATTCCAGCAGCCCAGCGACAATATCAAAATCGATACCAGTCGCAGCCACTTGAGCACGGACCGCGAAATCGCCGATCTGCAAATTCGCTTCTCCGCCTTCCGCAACACTCGTGTCCAGCGTGATCCCGAACGCGATAGGTATCGCTGCGGATACATCAAGCGTAACGCTGGGTGGTTCGACGAGTGTCAGATCTGTCGCCGGTTCTAAGTTCAACTGCCGGACGATGGAATTATTTGCGGAGAAGATCAGTTCGAAACGAAGTTCGCCGTCAGTACGAAAATCGTTCAGAACAACGCTGTTCACCCCTGGAAGACCGGCAAGAAATTCTTTGAAGGCTTGCGGATCAACCGCGGAATTCGAAGCGAGGAAATTAGCAATCGGCGATGACAACTTGGACGCCAACTGAGCCGGCAGATCGAGAGCCTCGCCGATAGAAATTTGCGGGTCACCCTGTTGATTGAGGACGACTCCACCGGATTGTCCAACGACCGGCAACGGATCTGCCAAAACACCAGCCGACATCAACTCCGTAGCCCGGTCAACGAGAAACTCGAAACTCCGTTGGATCAAAGCTGATTCATCTGAAACGATTCCCTGTAATAAAGGCGGTTGGAGGGCGACACG